>NZ_JBRREF010000030.1:0-52448 GCF_056760135.1 Stenotrophomonas sp. STEN023
GTACGAGCTTCGCGGCTGACGCCGCTCCTACAACACCCCGAACACCTATGATGGCTTCACTCCCCTTTGTTGATGGATATCCAACCCGATGCGCATCCTGATTCTCGGTGCCGGTGGTACCGGTGGTTACTTTGGTGGTCGGCTGGCGCAGGCCGGCGTTGATGTCACTTTCCTGGTGCGAGCCAACCGCGCTGCCCAGCTGGACCGCGATGGCCTGGTGATCCGCAGTCCGCTCGGTGACGCCACATTCCCGGTTGCGCACGTCACCGCCGAAAACTTGCCGCAGCTGGCAAATGAACAACCTTTCGATCTGGTCATCCTCAGCTGCAAGGCCTATGACCTGGACAGCTCGATCGACGCGATCGCGCCAGCGGTTGGCGCCAATACCACCGTGTTGCCGATCCTCAATGGCCTGCGTCATTACGCTGCGCTGGATACGCGCTTCGGCCGCGAAAACGTGCTCGGCGGCCTGTGCTTCATCAGCGCCACCAAGAGCGACGACGGCGCGGTGCTGCACCTGGACAAGCCGGCCAAGATCACCTTCGGCGAACGCGACGGCGCTACCGACAGCGCACGCGTGGCAGCACTGGCCAAGGCCTGCGAAAGCGCCGGCATCGATCACGTCGCCTCGGCCGATATCGCCCAGGAACAGTGGATCAAGTACAGCTTCCTGACCGCACTCGCCGCCGGCACCTGCCTGATGCGCGCCGACGTCGGCAGCATCGTTGCCAGCGACCACGGCACCGCCTTCATGCAGGCGCTGTATGCCGAATGCCTGGCGGTCGCCGCGCAGGCCGGGCAGCCGATTCCAGCGAAGGCACAGGAGATCGCACTGGGCGCAATCACCAAGCCCGGTTCGCCGGCCAAGGCCTCGATGCTGCGCGATCTGGAAGCCGGCCAACGCGTGGAAGCGGCGCATATCGTCGGCGACATGCTCGGCCGTGCACTTGCCGCCGGTCAGGCTGCACCGCTGCTGCAGGCCGCGTATTGCCACCTGCAGGCCTATGAGGCACAGCGCGGCAGCTGATGCGCAGCCGCCGGGGAGGCGGCTGCATGCAGCCGTCTCCGGACTGGTCTATCGTCGCGGGTACAGGGGCTGACCGCGCGAAGGACCGACATGATCAACCGACATACGCTGACCTTGGGCTGCGTGTTGGGAGCGATGTTGCTGGGCTGCAATCGGCCGCAACCGGAGCAGGCGGCAGCGCCGACAACGGCCACTTCCGCTGACACGCCAGATACCACGCCCACGGGCGCTACATCCGCACAAGGCGGCATCCACGACCGTGAAGGCAAACCGGTACCGGTGCTGGCCTTCGATATCAGCGGCGTCGAGGTGACCGACAAGCCTCTCGGCGAGCTGCCTTTCCTGACCCTGCCGCAGGGCTATGAACCCTTGAACACCCCGCACCTGCGCGCCTGGGCACGCTTTCCGATGCGTCTTGGCGACGGCGTGCACTGGGTGGAAGGGCCGAGCTGGTCAGCGCAGATCGCCACCCAGAGCAGTTCCGGCAAGGAGTTTTCCGCACAGGAACTGCGCCGCAGTCTCGACAGCCAGCTCGTTGCCGCAGGTGCCAACAAGGTATTTGACGGCCCCGAGCGCCGCGATATCTATTACGGCCCGCAGCTGGAAGACGAGATCGGCGGCGGCTTCATCGATGCGGTCAACAACAGCTCCGATGCGCCGACCAGCGTGTACGTGATCCGCCAGGCACAGCGCAATGTGTGGGTGCAGCTGTCGCTGGACGACATGCATGCCGGGCTGGTGGTGCTGGAAGAAGTGCCGTTCAGCGCCACCGCGCAGTGGTCCAGCGAGTTCCCGCACCTGACGCTGCCTGCAGGCTACGGCGACCGCAACACGCCAGTCCAGCGCGATCTGGACAGCTTCCCGATCTGGACCGGTGAGCACTTCAAGCAGGTCGCAGGCAAAACCTGGGCGGCCGATTTCGACAAGGGCGAGCACGCGTATTCGATGCACGAAGTGCGCCGCAACCTCGAGGCGATGATGGCAGCGGTGAATGCCACCAAGGTGTTCGAAGGCCGCATTCCCAAGGAGCAGGCCGAATCGGTTCCGCAAACCCTGCGCGCTGCATACTCGGGCAGTGCCGGTTACAACTGGGACGATTTCAACCTGCTGGTATACCGCGCGGACCTGGCCGATGGGCGGCAGATCTGGGTGCATGCGCGCCTGGAGTACCTGAGCGCCGGCTGGGTGGTGGTTGAACGCCTGCGATCCGAACAGGACGATGCCGCGCCGGCGTCAGCAGCGACGGCTGTAATCGTCAGGTAAAGCCGGTTAGCTGCTGATTTACCAGGGCCGCGGTGTGCGGCCTTGCAATCACAGCTGCGGCAGACGGAAGAACGCGCGGGTCGCGGCAGTGGCATTGGCGGCGGTGACCGCCACGTCTTCGCCACGGTCGCGGGCCAGTTCCTCGACGATATGCGACAGGAAGGCCGGCTCGTTGCGGCGGTCCTTGGGCAGCGGCCGCATCGTGCGCGGCAACAGGTACGGCGCGTCGGTCTCGATCATCAGGCGCTCGGCCGGGATGTGCTTGACCAGCTCACGCAGGTGCGCGCCACGGCGTTCGTCACACAGCCAGCCGGTGATGCCGATATACCAATCGCGGTCCAGGTAGTCGAACAACTCGCGGCGCTCGGCGGTGAAGCAATGCACCACCGCCGGGCCCAACTTGCCATCGAAGTTCTTCATCATCGCGATGAAATCGTCATGCGCGTCGCGCTGGTGCAGGAACAGCGGCTTGCCGTTCTCACTGGCGATCTGCAGCTGGCGCTCGAAGGCCTTGCGCTGGGCCGGACGCGGCGAGAAGTCGCGATTGAAATCCAGGCCACATTCGCCCACCGCCACCACTTCCGGATGCGCGTGCAGTGCGCGCATTTCCGCGTCGCATTCCTCGGTGTACTCGCTGGCGTGGTGCGGATGCACGCCGGCCGTGGCGTACAGGAACCCCGGATGACGCTGCGCCAGCTCCAAGGCCATCGGCGAATGCTCGCGGCTGGCACCGGTGATCACCATCTGCACCACGCCGGCGGCGCGGGCGCGCTCCAGCACCGCGTCCAAGTCGCGATCAAAGGATTCGTGGGTGAGGTTGGCGCCGATGTCGATCAGTTGCATTGAGCTGGGTGTGGTGAGGCGGAAAGGTGAATTGTAGAGGTTTGGCCACAAGCAAGCCCTGTGCTGCATGAACGGAGCCCGGTAGCCCGGGCAAGCGCAGCGCACCCGGGGGCGTTTCGCGGATTCGTCAGATGCCATGCGCAGAGCCCCGGGTGCGCTGCGCTTACCCGGGCTACGGATTTCCGGCGGCGCATCTGGCGCACGGCTTCTACAATGCTGCAATGGCAATAGCATTCCCCATCACTCCGCTACTCCCCGACATCCTCCAGCAACTGGAAGCGCACACGCGGCTGGTGCTGGAAGCCCCGCCCGGCGCCGGCAAGACCACCCAGGTGCCGCTGGCGCTGCTGGATGCGCCGTGGCTGAAGGGCGGCAAGATCATCATGCTGGAACCGCGCCGGGTGGCCGCCCGCAGTGCCGCGACCTTCATGGCCAAGCAGCTGGGTGAACCGGTTGGCGAGACCGTCGGTTACCGCATCCGCTTCGAGAACAAGGTATCCGCGCGTACCCGCATCGAGGTGGTCACCGAAGGCATCCTGACCCGCATGCTGCAGGATGATCCGCTGCTGGAGGGCGTGAGCGCCCTGTTGTTCGATGAATTCCACGAGCGCCATCTGTCCGCCGATCTCGGCCTGGCATTGGCGCTGGACGTGCAATCACAGCTGCGCGACGACCTGCGCATCGTGGTGATGTCGGCAACGCTGGATGGTGAACGATTGGCGCAGTTCCTGGATGCGCCGCGGCTGTCCAGCGAAGGCCGCAGCTATCCGGTGGAGATAAGCCATTTCCCGGCCCGGCGTGACGAGGCCTTGGAAGCGCAGGCCCGGCGCGCGGTGGAACAGGCGCTGGCCGAGCATCCTGGCGACGTGCTGGTATTCCTGCCGGGGCAGCGGGAGATTGCGCGGGTGCAAGCCGCTTTGAGCCCCTCCCCCTCAGGGGGAGGGGTTGGGGAGAGGGTAAGTGGCGCAGCCACCCGCACGGCCCAATTGCATGAGGCTTCGCCCGCACCCTCATCCGGCGCTGCGCGCCACCTTCTCCCGGCGGGAGAAGGGTTTGACGTGCTCCCCCTCCACGGCGAGCTGCCAATCGAGCAACAAACCCGCGTGCTGCAGCCCGATTCCGACGGCCGCCGCCGCGTGGTACTGGCCACCAATGTCGCCGAATCCTCGGTCACCCTGCCCGGCGTGCGCGTGGTGATCGATGCCGGGCTGGCGCGCGAACCGCGCTACGACCCCAACAGCGGCTTTTCGCGGCTGGATGCGGTGACCATCTCGCAGGCCTCGGCCGACCAGCGCGCCGGCCGTGCGGGCCGCGTTGCTTCCGGTTGGGCGTGGCGGCTGTGGCCGCAATCACAGCGGCTGGAGCCACAGCGACGTCCGGAGATGGCGCAGGTGGAACTGGCCGGGTTGGCATTGGAACTGGCAGCCTGGGGCAGTGACGATCTGCGCTTCGTCGATCCACCGCCCAGCGGTGCACTGTCGGCCGCGCGCGAGCTGCTGCAGCGGCTGGGCGCCTTGAGCGCAGACAACACCATCACCGCGCTGGGCAAGCGCATGCTGTCAATGGGTACACATCCGCGTATGGCGGCGATGCTGCTGTCTGCAGGCAATCCGCGCGAGCAGGCGTTGGCCGCCGATGTTGCCGCACTGCTGGAAGCACGCGATCCGCTGCGTCAGGGCGGTGACGCACTGGCCGCGCGTTGGCGCGCCCTTGCCGCCTTCCGCAATGGCCGCGCGCCCTACGACGCCAACCGCGGTGGCTTGGCCGCGATTGATGCGGCCGCCAAGCAATGGCGCCGTCGCCTGCGTTGCGATGCGACGCCGCCAGCCGATATCGAAGCACATGAACTCGGCGACCTGCTCGCCCACGCCTTCCCTGACCGCATTGCCACCCAGCATCCGAACGACCCACAGCGCTACCAGCTGGCCAATGGCCGCAGCGCACGCCAGTTCGACAACAGCGACCTGCGTGGCGAGCCCTGGCTGGTGATCAGCGAATTGCGCCATGACCCACGTGATGCGCTGATCCTGCGTGCGGCACCGGTGGATGAACAACGCCTGCGCCGCGACTTCCCTGATCGTTTCAGGACGCAGGATGTCGTTCGCTGGAACAGCGCCAAGCGCGCACTGGAAGCACGTCGTGAAAGCAGCTTCGAGCGCATCGTGCTGGACAGCCGCCCTGCAGGCCAGGTGGACCCGGCGCGCGCCGCACGCGCACTGACAGATGCGGTCCGCGAACTGGGACTGGAAGCATTGCCGTGGACCGAAAATCTGCAGCAGTTGCGCTGGCGGGTGATGGGAATGCGGCGCTGGATGCCGGAGCTGGAGCTGCCCGATCTGTCCGATGCGGCCTTGCTGGAGACGCTGGACCATTGGCTGCTACCTGCATTCAACGGCAAGACACGCCTGGAAGCCTTGTCCGAGGAAGAACTGGGTGAAGCACTGAAATCCGGCATTGATTGGAGCAAGCGGCAACTGGTGGATCGTCATGCGCCGACGCGCATCAGCGTGCCCTCTGGAATGGAGCGACGCATCGAGTATGCGTTGGACGATGACGGCATCAGCCCGCGCCCACCAGTACTGGCGGTGAAGCTGCAGGAGCTGTTTGGCTTGGCCGACACGCCGCGTATTGCCGATGGGCGTGTGCCCTTGCTGCTGCACTTGTTGTCGCCGGGTGGAAAGCCGCTGCAGGTGACCGGTGACCTGCGCAATTTCTGGCAGAACACCTATGCCGAGGTCAAGAAAGAGATGAAGGGCCGCTATCCGCGGCATCCGTGGCCGGATGATCCTTGGAGTGCTACGGCGACGCATCGGGCGAAGCCGCGGGGGACTTGATTGGGGATTGGGGATTGGGGGCAGAGGCGAGAGCAAGAGCAACAGCACCCCTCCCCAACCCTCCCCTTGCCTGCGGCAAAGGGAGGGGCGGCTGCTGGCACTCTGGCAGTATGCAGCGCAGCCGCTTCGGCCCCCTCCCTTGCGCACAGCGCAGGGGAGGGTTGGGGAGGGGTAGCTTTTGACGTTCGCAGTGCTCGTTACTCCAGCTTCAGCCTTCCACAACCACACCCAACGCTTCCCGGCTAACATCCCCTACACGGCCCTCTGGTAAGAATGGGGGTCTGGCCCTCATCTACATGGAGTCCCCACATGAGCAAGTTCAGCGATATTACCGGCCCGGCACTGGAGCGTGCACTGGAACTGGTCAACAGCGCCGGTGGCAACATCAAGCACGGTGGTTCCAGCGCCGCCGAATGGCTCAAGACCGGCGCCGCCATTGGTGCGATGAAGACCGGCGGCCGTGCCGTCACCCGCGTCGCCAAGCGCAACCCCACCGCTACTGTCGCGGTTGCGGCCGTCGGCCTGGGGCTGATTGGCTATGCGCTGTACCGCAAGAACAAGCGCGACAACGAGGCCATCGAGGCCAAGTCGCGGCAGATCGCGCAGCGTCGCCGTCATGCGGCCAGCGTGACTGATGAGACCAGCGATATTGGTAGCGACGCCTGAGTTTTTTTGGGGGGTTGTGCTTGAGGCAAGAGCTACCCCTCCCCGGCCCTCCCCTGCGCTTTGCGCAAGGGAGGGAGCAGGTCCTGCAGCTTGCTAGAGGCCTAGTGTGGCCAGTACGGCTGCGGTGGATTTACCGACGTCGTCCAGCTGCGGGTTGATACGCCCCGGCTCGTTGGCGAATTTGATCGGAATGCCCAGGTGGGTACCGCCCTGTGCATCGGTCCAGACCATTTCGCGCGCACGTGTGTGCGGATCATTGAAGGCTTCGGTCAAGGTCTTGACCGGCGCCCAGCACACGTCGATGTCGTGCAGGAACAGCGTCCATTCCACCAGCGTGCGACGGGCAAAGGTTTCGGCCAGGAACGCCTTGACCGGGTCCTGACCGCTGCCCGGCGGCAGATGGCACAGATGGATCAGGTCGGCGCGGCCTAGCGCGTTCAACAGGTTCTCGGCGAACTTGTGCTCGGCACCGCCGAGTGCGATCCAGCGGTCGTCGGCGCAGCGGTACAGCTTGTACAGCGCATTGCCGCCCCAACTGCGCTCTTCCTTGATGACCGGGTCGCGGCCAAGTGCGAATGGCGGGCCCAGTACGTTCGGCAACCACGCCATCAAGGCGTCCTGCATCGACAGATCGATGTAGTCGCCCTCGCCGGTGCGCTCGCGGCGGAACAAGGCCATCAGGATGCCGTTGAGCGCCATCAGCGAGCCGGCCATGTCGGCCACCGGCATATGCGGCATGGCCGGCGTACCGTCCGGCGCCCGGTTCAAACTCACCACGCCGGTATCGGCCTGCATCGCCAGATCGTGGGCGGGCCGGTTGACCTTGGGCCCGGTCTGGCCGAAGGCGCTGATCGAGCAGTACACCAGCTTCGGGTTAATCGCCTTGCAGCTGGCGTAGTCGATGCCAAGGCGCTGGGCGACGCCGGGGCGGAATGCTTCCACTACCACATCAGCCCACTCCACCAGCTTGGCGAAGGCGGTCTTGCCATCAGCGCTTTTCAGATCCAGCACGATGCAGCGCTTGCCGCGATGGGTGTTGCGGAACCAGGTGGAGACACCGGCCTGCTTGAGCCCGACGTCGCGCACCGGCTCGCCGCTGGGCGGCTCGATCTTGATCACCTCGGCGCCGTGGTCGGCCATCACCATGGTCAGGTGCGGGCCGGGCAGGAACAGCGACAGATCGAGTACGCGTACACCTTCAAGTTTCATCATCGACTCCGTTGCATCAGGCGCCGAGCAGGCGCGCGCGGTCTGCATCGTTGTAGCCCAGCTCGCGTAGCAGCGCGTCGGCATCGGCATTGAGAGGCGGGCAGGCATTGCCGCTCAGCCGCTGGCCATCGAGCTTGAGCGGGTTGCGCAGCAGACGCTGCGTGCCCTGTGCATGTTCGACGTCCTGCAGCATGTCGACATCGCGCACATAGGGATTATCCAGCGCCTGGGCGATATCCAACACCGGCGCGATCGGAATGCGGCCGGCGAACTTCTGCGTCCAATAAGCGGTGGGCTGGGTGCTGAGAATCGCATCGACCAGCACGGTCAGTTCCTCACGTACCTCACGGCGCGCAGCGAAATCGGCAAAGCGCGGCTCAGCGGCCCAGGCTGGATTGCCGATGCCTTCAACGAAGGTCTGCCAGAACTTCTCCAGCATGCACATCACCATCACCCAGCCGTCAGAGGTGCGATAGACCTGGCACGGCACGGTGGACGGGTGCGCACTGCGCGAAAGGCGCTCGGTGCGGTGGCCTTCGTTGAGGTACCAGGTGGCCGGATAGCTGAGCTGGTGCAGGGCCACATCGAACAGACTGACGTCGACATCGCGGCCAAGCCCGGTGCGCATTGCACCGATGATGGCGGCGAGCAGGCCCATCGACAGGGTGGTGCCGGTCATGAAGTCGACCATCGACAGACCAAAGCGTGCCGGTGGCGCATCGGGCTCACCGGTCAGCGCCATGAAGCCGGCTTCGGCCTGCATGAGGTAGTCATAACCCGGCCACGCAGCGCGCTCGTTGTCGCGACCATAGGCGGACAGGTGGGCGCAGACGATCTTCGGGTTGAGCTGGCTGAGCGTGGCGTAGTCCAGGCCGAGCTTGCCGGGTTGGTCACCACGCAGGTTGTTGAGCACGGCGTCGGCGCTGGCGACGAGCTTCTCGAAGACTTCGCGGCCTTCGGGGGCTTTCAGATCCAGGCGCAGCGAGCGCTTGTTGAGATTGAAGGTCTGGAAGAACAGGCTGTCGCCTTCGCCCAGGAAATATGGACCGGTGCCGCGCGAAACGTCGCCGCCCGGCGGGGATTCGATCTTGATGACTTCCGCGCCGAGGTCGGCCAGATGCATCGAGCCATAGGGGCCAGCACCGTACTGTTCGACGGCAAGGATGCGCAGTCCCTGCAGGGGAAGGTCTTTCATGTGTGGCCTCTGGTTTGTAAAAAGCACCGCGGCGGCTGAGGACCGCGGTGAAGGGATGCTGCTGTTGCGTCTACTTGGCTGTTGCTGTTGCTGGTGCTGTTGCTGTTGCTGGTGCTGTTGCTTTGGCTTTGGCTTTCGCCTTGGCCTTGCTTTTGATCTATCCCTTCTCCCGCTTGCGGGAGAAGGTGCCCGGAGGGCGGATGAGGGGAGCTTTTGACTTCGCTCGTAGAGCTTCCCCTCACCCCAACCCCTCTCCCGCGAGCGGGAGAGGGGCTTTGCGTCTGATGCATTTGGGAGAGGGCCCTGGTCTGCTTGAACCTTCAGATCTTGTTTCTGGCCACCAATTGCTTGGCGATGATGATGCGCTGCATTTCGTTGGTGCCTTCACCAATGCACATCAACATGGCGTCACGGTGGAAGCGTTCGATGTCGTACTCCACCGAGTAGCTGTAGCCACCAAAAATCCGCATGCCTTCCTGCGCGCAATAGGCGCCGGTTTCGGTTGCGAAGTACTTGGCCATGCCCGCTTCCATGTCGCAGCGCTCGCCCTTGTCATAGGCATTGGCGGCGCTCTCGATCAGCAATTTGGAGGCTTCAACTTTGGCTGCCATCTCACCCAGCTTGAGCTGGATGGCCTGGTGCTCGGCGATCGGCTTGCCGAAGGTCATGCGTTCCTGCGCATAGCGCACCGACAGACGCAGTGCGCCCTCGGCAATGCCGCAGCCGCGCGCCGCCACATTGATGCGGCCAAGCTCCAGACCACCAACGGCATGCTGGAAGCCCTGACCCTCAACGCCGCCGAGCAGGCAGTCCGCCGGCACCTTGTAGTCCTGGAACACCAGCTCACAGGTATCGATGGCGCGGTAGCCGGACTTCTTCATCTTCTTGGCGACGATGAAGCCCTGGCCCTTCTCGGCGATGAACATGCTCATGCCCTTGTGGCGCGGCTGCGCTTCAGGGTCGGTCTTGACCAGCAGCAGCACCATGTCGCCATACATGGAATTGGTAATCCAGGTCTTGGCGCCGTTGATGAGGTAATGGTCGCCGTCGCGCTTGGCAACCGTGCGGATCGCCTGCAGATCGGTGCCGGCATTGGGCTCGGTCAGACCCAGCGCGCCGCGCAGCTCACCAGTCGCCATGCGCGGCAGGTACTTCTGCTTCTGCGCTTCGGTGCCACAGCGCTCGATTGCCGCGGCCATGATCAGGTGCGAGTTGAATATGCCAGTCGGCGCCATCCAAACCGACGATACCTTGATCACGATCTTGGCGTAGATACGCGCTGGCAAGCCAAGTCCACCGTACTGCGGCGAGATGGTGGCACCGAACAGGCCGAGGTCCTTCATCTCCTCGACCAGGTGATGCGGGTACTTGTCTTCGAGATCGTATTCCTGCGCGATTGGCGCGACCGACTTCTCCACCCAATGGTCAATCGAGTCGAGTAGTGCCTGCTCTTCGTCAGGGCCCCACAGTTGTTCCGGTTCAGTGCTCATCATCGCGCCCTCAGTAGTTGACCTTGTCTTCCACCGAATGCCCACGCTTGGCGATCAGCATGGTGCGGTTGAAGGTGCAGACCAACTTGCCGTCCTGGTTGAAGCCATCGGTGCGGCAGGTGACGATGCCGGCGCCCGGGCGCGACTTGGATTCACGCTTCTCCAACACTTCCGATTCGGCGACCAGGGTGTCACCGACGAACAACGGATGGGTCATCTTGATCTCGCTCCAGCCAAGATTGGCCACCGCCTTCTGGCTGACATCGGTGACGCTCATGCCGACCATCAAGGCCACGGTGAACGGCGAGCAGACGATGACCTTGCCGAATTCCGAGGCCTTGGCGTACTCCTTGTCGAAGTGCATCGGATGGGTGTTCATCGTCAGCAGGGTGAACCAGGTGTTGTCGGTCTCGGTGATGGAGCGGCCCGGGCGGTGCTCGTAGATATCGCCGACATTGAACTCTTCGTAGTAGCGGCCGAAGGTTTCGCGGAAGCGGTTTTCGGAAATCTGCTTGACGTTCTGAACCATGACAATGTCCTTTTGGTGCGTGTTGGGCTGGCGCTGGGCGCAGCTTGGTCAAAGAGGGGGTGTGATCAGGCGTTCAATGGAGGGTTGCGGTCAGCCAGCGCGCACGCCGAGTGCACCCAGTGCGATAGCGCGTTCGGCGGCAATTTCGATCGGGCGATCGACCAGCTTGCCGTCGAGCTGGATGGCTTCGCCACCGCTGGCGGCCAGCGCCGCAACCACACGCTGGGCGCGGTCATATTCGACGGCAGTCGGCAGGTAGCGGCTTTGGATGGGCTCGACCTGGGCCGGATGGATCGCTGCCTTGGCAGTGAAACCGAGGTCGATCACGCGGTCGGTTTCATCGACAAGACCGGCTTCGTCCTTGATGTCGAGGAAGGGCACATCGAGACAGCCGACGCCTGCTTCGGCGGCAATCGTCGCCAGCTGCACGCGCGGGTGGAAGAAACTTTCCCAGCCGGCGCGGCCACGCAGCGCGACGATGTAGTCGAAGCCACCAAACATCAGCGCCTGCAAACGCGCAGTTGCCGTCGCAAGCGCGCGTGCATCCAGCAAGCCCTTTGGCGTTTCGATCTGCGCGATGAACACGGTGTCGATGGCAGCAAGCGCGTTGTCGGCTTGCTGAAGCTCGGCCACGGTTTCGACCTTGGGCAACATCACGAAGGCCGGATTCAAACCGGATGCCGCCAATGCCTTCAGATCCGCTTGACCCAACTCGGTGGACAAGGGATTGATGCGCAGGCCGATTTCACCGCGGACATCGTGCCGCTCTGCAAGAAACGCGAACAGCGAAGCACGCGCACTCTCCTTGTCACCCGGCGCAACCGCGTCTTCCAGATCGATGCAGACCTGGTCGGCACCGGTGGCAACCGCCTTGGCGTAGCGCTCCGGGCGCGAGCCCGGCACGAACAGCAGGCAGCGGCGCGGATTGTTCAATGCAGCGCTCATGCGGCGCTCACCTTTGCAGCAAAGTGTTCGGCGATCTGGCGGCGTGTTGCGTACCAGGTACCCGGCTTCTGCGCGACGTATTGCAGGAACTTCTCGAACGCGCCAATGCGACCTGGGCGGCCAATGATGCGCAGGTGCAGGCCCAGCGACATCACCTTGGGGCTGTACTCGCCTTCGGCGTACAGCGTGTCGAAACTGTCGATGGCGTAATCCAGCCAGTCCTTGGGCAGGTAGGACGGCGCCACCCACATCTTCATGTCATTGGTATCGAGCTGGTACGGCACCACGATCATCGGCTTGTCGCTGCCGTCGACATCACCCCAGAACGGCGCATCGGCCGAGTAGTCGTCCATGTGGTACAGGAAGCCTTCTTCCTGCAGCAGGCGACGGGTTGACGCGGTATGCAGGTAGCGCGACAGCCAGCCGACCGGGCGCACGCCGGTGGTCTGCTCGATGCTGTCGGCGGCGTCGCGGATGAACTGACGTTCCTGTTCTTCGTTGAAGCGGAACTGGTGGATCCAGCGATGGCCGTGCGAGCACACTTCGTGGCGACTGCCGCGCAGGTAACCGGCGATTTCCGGCGCGCGCTCCAGCGACACCGCAGCGGCGGTATAGGTGCTGGTGACGTTGTACTTGTCCAGCAGCGCGGATACGCGCGCATGGCCTTCGTTGATGCCGTAGCGGTAGTTGGATTCGTTGCCGTAGTTGCGCACCGGCTTGGACAAGGTCACGTGCAGCTCGTCCACCGGCTCGGTGATCTTGTCACCCTGGCCCACGTTGTACTCGGAGAGCTCTTCAACATTGACGACCACGGACAAGGCCAGGCGTGCATTGTTGGGCCACTGGTAGACGGGTTTGGACATGGTGGTCTCGGTGCGGTTGTTGGTTGCGTGGTGGGGGCTGCTTGGCGTCTATGCCGCCTTTCCCGCGAAGGTGGAAATAGCGACCTGATGGATGCGGCGGTAATGCCTCAGTGGTTCTCCTCACCACCAGAAACATTTATCGCCTCGCCGGTGATGTAAACCGCGTCGTCCGAGCACAAAAACGCGGTAGCCGCGGCCGTATCCGAAGGCAGACCCGGACGACCGGCCGGAATGCGCGCACGCATATCCGCCAGGTACTGTTCCACGCTCTTGCCCTGCTTCTCTGCGAAATATTCGTTCTGCCATGCGCCAAGACCCGTAGTCACATGGTTCGGGCATACCGCGTTGACGTTGATCCCATGCGCTCCCAACTCCAGCGCAGCGACGCGGGTCAGGCCGACCAGGCCGTGCTTGGACGAGCAATACGCCGCTGCATGCGGGAACGCAGACTTCGCCGCCTGCGAGGCGATGTTGACGATACGGCCGCCGCCCTGGGCGATCATCTGCCGGCCGGCATGCTTGATGGTCAGGAAGGCGCCGCGCAGGTTCACACCCAGCACCGCGTCCCATTCCCTGGCATCGATGTCGACCAGCGACTTCATCAGGTAACCGATGCCGGCGTTGTTGACCAGGATGTCGAGGCGGCCGAAGCGTTCGACCGTGGCCTTGACCACCGCCTCCACCTGCGCCTCTTCCAGCACATCCAGGGCCATCGCCACGCACTCGCCACCGCTGCTGGCAACCAGCTCGGCGGCAACCTGGGCCAACTCCTCGTCGGTCCCCACCGCAGTGACCGGCATCTCGGCGCCACGCACCTGGCCGATATCGGTCAGCACCACCTTGCAGCCTTCCTGCAGCAGACGGCGGGCAATGCCCTCGCCCAGGCCGGCGCGGCGACCAGCGCCGGTGATAAGTGCGACCTTGCCTTGCAATTCGGGGAAACGAGCCATGACCTATGTTCCTTGTGCGCTTACAGCGCGCTGGTGAGGATGAACAACGGATTGTCAGCGTATTGCTGGAACTGCGCTGCACCGGCTTGAACGGCCGGATCGGCGAGGTCGGCGCCGAACGCAGCCATGTCCGGTACCCGCATCAGCTCGATGTACTCGTACGGGGAGCTACCCTCCCCAATCAACAGACCGCTGGCCTTGAGTACCTCGAACTTCTCCACCGACGGCAGCGCATTGACCACCGGCAGGTCGCTGGCACGCGCCCAGGCCTCGTATTCCTCACGGCTGACGCCGGCTTTGAGGTTGAACAGGACGATCACGGTTTGCATGGCTTCCTCCCGGGTAAAAGACTGTGGCACACTTTGTCCGGACAAAGTGTAGGCATGCCATTCGTCCCCGGTCAACGCCGGCGACGGAAAACCCCCACCGGCGTATCTACCTGCCGTAACCCAAACGATTGAGGTGCTTTGATGAAGCGTTATTACCCGTGGTTGATGGCGGTAGTGGGAATGTTGGTGTTGCTGGTCTCCAACGGTCTGACCGTGACTGGCCTGACCGCCTTTGACGAATCCCTGCTCAAGGACTTCGGCTGGACCCGCAGCGAGCTCAAGCTGCGCGACCTGATCACCCTGGTGCTGGCCGGCTGGATGGCACCGTTCCTGGGCGCGCTGATCGACAAGGTCGGCCCGCGCAAACTGGTGCTGGCCGGCATCGCCTTGCTGGCGGCGCTGTATGCGGCCTATGCGCACATCCATTCGCTGGCCCACCTGTACTGGATCCACGTCGGCTTTGCCGCGGTGCTGGTCGCCGCCGGCCTGAATGTGGCGGTGATCTTCGTCTCGCAGTGGTTTGCCACCCATCGCGGCACCGCAATTGGCATTGCCCTGGTCGGTACCAGCCTCGGCGGCATGGTGTTCCCCAAACTCGGCGTGCACCTGATGCAAACCATGGACTGGCGTGCCG
Organism: Stenotrophomonas sp. STEN023; assembly: GCF_056760135.1. Classification (NCBI taxonomy): domain Bacteria; kingdom Pseudomonadati; phylum Pseudomonadota; class Gammaproteobacteria; order Lysobacterales; family Lysobacteraceae; genus Stenotrophomonas; species Stenotrophomonas sp. STEN023. The sequence continues at coordinate 14,778 of NZ_JBRREF010000030.1, forward strand.
CGCTGCTGTGGGAAGCCGCGATTCCGCTGGCCTTTCTGATCATCGCCTTCCTGTTCGTGCGCAGCCCGCGCCCGGGCGGCATCCAGCCATGGGGCGCTGACACCCTGGCCGCCAAGGCCGCAGCAGGCACGCCGGCCGCTGCCTCGCTGCCAGACCTGAGCTACCAGCAAGCGATGCGTACGCGCACCTTCTGGGTGTTGGCGTTCGTGGCGATGACGACGTTCTTCTCGATCATGGCGGTGGCCTCGAACCTGTTCCTGCACATGCGCGACCTGGGCTTTGAACCGGCCACCGCCGGCAACGGCCTTGGCCTGATGTTCGGCCTGGCGATGGTCGGCAAGTTCATGTTCGGCTTCCTTGCCGATGTATTGCCGGCCAAGCGCGTGTTCCTGCTCAACCTGAGCATCATGGCCGCGGGCGCATTGATCCTGGCGACGATGCGCGCCGACCTGATCTGGTATTCGCTGGCCCTGTTCGGTCTGGGTTGGGGCGGCCTGTACACGATGATCCAGCTGCTGGCGGTCAACGCCTTCGGTCTGAGCTCGGCCGGCAAGATCCTCGGCACCATCACCCTGCTCGATGCGACCACCGCCGGTCTCGGCATCTGGGTGACAGCCAAGATCTTCGACATCACCAAGAGCTACCACATCGCTTTCAGCCTGATCTGCGTGCTGATCGTGCTGGCCTTGCTGGCCGCGACGCTGGTGCGCGACGAACGCTCCCGCGCTTCGGCCACCTGATCCCCACTGCTGCAACGGAGAGACCTCATGCCCGTGATGGAAACGTCCAACCTCACCGCCCGCCAGTACTGGGAGCAGGTCAAGGCCAACCCCAACCGCGCCAAGTTTGGTTTCGGTGCGCGCCCAGCCATCGTCAACATCGATGTGCAGCGCGCCTATACCGACATGGACGCGTTCAAGACCGCGTATGAGACCGACCCGCGGCAGATCGAGCACATCAATGCGCTGTCGGCGCAGGTGCGCGCGCTCGGCCTGCCGGTGGTGTGGACCTATGTTGCCTATCTGGAATCCGGCGAAGATGCCGGCACCTGGGGCACCCGCACCAACACGCCGGACTCGTTGCAGAACATCAAGCACGGCTCCGAGCGTGCGCAGTTCGACCCGCGCGCCGATGTGCAGCCGGGTGACATCGTCATGCACAAGCGCATGGCCAGCCCGTTCTTCGAAACCAACCTGTGGTCGTTGCTGACCTTCCACAAGATCGACACGCTGATCATCACCGGCGGCTCCACCTCGGGCTGCATCCGCGCCTGCGTGATCGACAGCCTGTCGCGTGGCTACCGCAGCATCGTCCCGGAAGAATGCGTGGCCGATAAGCACGAGATCCCGCACTTCGCCAACCTCAGCGACATCATGCTCAAGTACGGCGACGTGGAATCGGTCGAGCACGTGGCCGCACAGCTGCAGGCCTTGCGCGCATGAGTGCCACGCCAAAGTCCGATCCGGGCCTGTTCGATTACTGTCCCTACGACAGCCGGCCGAAGATCGAATGGCCAGGCGGCGCGCGCGTGGCGCTATGGATCGCGCCCAACATCGAGTTCTACGAGTACGCGCCGCCGGCCAACCCGCAGCGCAAGCCGTGGCCGCGTCCACTGCCCGACATCCAGGGCTATGGCACCCGCGACTACGGCAACCGCGTCGGCCACCAGCGCATGATGCGGGTGATGGACCAGTACGGCCTGCGCGGCTCGGTATCACTGTCCACGGCCATGCTCAAGCACCATCCGGAAGTGATCCAGATGGCGGCAGAGCGCAACTGGGAGTTCTTCAGCCACGGCATCTACAACACCCGCTACACCTACGGCATGGACGAGGCGCAGGAGCGGGAGATGATCGCGCATTCGATGGCACTGATCGCCGAACACACCGGCCAGCACTGCGATGGCTACCTGGCACCGGCGCTGTCGCATTCGGACGCCACCATCGACCTGTTCTCCGAGGCCGGTGGCCTGTACACCTGCGATCTGTTCCACGACGACCAGCCAACGCCGGTGAAGACCCGTTCGGGCAAGCGCTTCGTCTCGGTGCCGTACTCGCTGGAGCTCAACGACACCATCGTCTACGTCACCAACAAGATCGAGCCGCGCCGCTACGGGCAGATGATCAAGGACGCCTTCGACCGCCTGTACGCCGAAGGCGAAAACTCCGGCACGGTGATGTGCGTGCCGCTGCATGCCTACCAGGTCAGTCACCCGCACCGCCTGGCCGCCTTCCACGACGCGATGGACTACATCTGCAGCCACGACAAGGTGTGGAAGGCCACCGGCCGCGAGATCGCCCAGCACTACCTGGACAAGCACTACGACGACGCGCTGGCCTCGATGGCGGCGATCAACGCGGAGGACGCGGCATGAGCCTGGATCGCAGCTTCCTCGAGTACCAGCAGCTGCGCCACGGCATGGACCACGCGCGCTACAGCTGGTCGATGCTCGCCGAACGCCCAGCCGTGCGCTGGCCCGACGACAAGCCGCTGGCGCTGTGGATCAACCTGAGCCTGGAGCACTTCCCGCTCAACCCCAAGGGCGAGGGCTTCAAGCCGCACGGCTCCATGGTCATGCCCTACCCGGACCTGCGCCATTACACCCTGCGCGACTACGGCAACCGGGTCGGCGTGTTCCGCGTACTGGATGCGCTGGAAAAGTACGGTCTGCGCGCCAGCGCCGCGGTCAATGGCGAACTGGCCGAGCGCTACCCGGCCCTGCTGCGCCGGCTCAAGGCGCGCAGCGCCGAGCTGGTCGCGCATGGCTGGAACATGGACAGCGTGCACTACGGCGGGCTGGACCCGGCGCGCGAAGCTGAATACATCCAGCGCAGTTTGGCCGCGCTGGCCCCGTATTCGGACGCCCCCATCCAGGGCTGGTTGTCACCGGCCCGCTCGCAGTCCGAGAACACCCCGGAACTGTTGCAACAGGCCGGTTTGCAGTGGTTTGGCGACTGGATCAACGACGAGCTTCCCTACCCCTTCCAGACCGCCAACGGCCCGCTCACCGCACTGCCGTTATCACTGGAATTGGAAGATCGCTTCATCGTCGGCGAAAATCTGCATGCCGAGGCCGAGTACGCGGACCAGATGGTCGATGCCTGCGATTTCCTGTTGGAGGAAGCGCAGCGCACCGGACAGGGTCGCCTGCTCGCGCTCAACATCCACCCGTGGGTGATGGGCCAGCCGCACCGCATCAAGCACCTGGAACGCGTGTTCGCCCATCTGGCCGATCGCGCAGGGCTGATCTGGAACGCTGCGCCTTCGCAGATCATCGCCGCCTCACGTTGAGGCGGCGGTTCCAGGCAACCGTCGTCGCTCAACCCGCGCCGGCCTTTACCCAAGAGCCCTTGCATGAACACTGAAGCCAACACCGCCCTGCCGCCGCGCGAAGCGATGGAATTTGACGTCGTCATCGTCGGCGCCGGCCCTGCCGGTCTGGCCACTGCCATCCGCCTGCGTCAGCTGGCGGTGGAGAAGGGCCAGGAACTGTCGGTGTGCGTATTGGAGAAAGGCTCCGAGCCGGGCGCACACATCCTGTCCGGCGCGGTGATGGACCCGCGCGCGCTCAACGAGCTGTTCCCGGACTGGAAGGAGCGCGGTGCGCCGCTGCGGCAGGCCGTCACCCGCGACGAATTCCTGTTCTTGAATGAAACCGGCGCCAAGAGCACGCCGCACGCCTTGTTGCCGGAGTGCTTCCACAACGACGGCAGCTACATCATCAGCCTGGGCGAAGTCAGCCGCTGGCTGGCGCAGCAGGCCGAAGCGCTGGAAGTGTCGATCTTCCCGGGCTTTGCCGCCGCCGAAGTGCTGTACGACGAGAACGACGCGGTGATGGGCGTGGCCACCGGCGACATGGGCATCCACAAGGACGGCACGCCGGGACCGAACTACGAGCGCGGCATGGAACTGCATGCCAAGTACACGATCTTCGCCGAAGGCTCGCGCGGCCATCTGGGCCGCCAGCTGATCAGCAAGTTCAAGCTCGACGCCGGCAAGGACCCGCAGGCGTACGGCCTGGGCATCAAGGAGCTGTGGCAGATCGACCCTGCCAAGCACGAGCCGGGCCTGGTGGTGCACGCCGCCGGCTGGCCGCTGGACAACGACACCTACGGCGGCGCCTTCCTGTATCACGCTGAAGGCGGCAAGGTCTCGATCGGCTACGTGGTCGGCCTGGACTACAAGAACCCATGGCTGAGCCCGTTCGAGGAATTCCAGCGCTTCAAGACCCACCCGGCGATCCGCAAGCACCTGGAAGGCGGCAAGCGCATTGCCTACGGCGCACGTGCGATCACCGCCGGCGGCATCCTGTCGTTGCCCAAGACCGTATTCCCGGGCGGCGCGCTGGTCGGCTGCGAAGCCGGCTACCTCAACGTCAGCCGCATCAAGGGCAGCCACGCCGCGATCAAGACCGGCATGCTGGCCGCCGAGGCCGCATTCGACGCGCTGGTCGCCGGTCGCTCACGTGATGAGCTGAGCACCTATCCGGAAGCCTTCGAGAACAGCTGGCTGAAGGCCGAGCTGATGCAGGCCAAGAACTTCAAGCAGTGGTTCAAGAAGGGCCGCACCCTGGCCACGCTGATGACCGGCATCGAACAATGGCTGCTGCCCAAGCTGGGCATCCGCAACGCGCCGTGGACCATCCACCGCACCAAGGCCGACCACGAGTGCCTGGAGCCGGCCGCCAGCCAGCCGAAGATCAACTATCCCAAGCCCGACAACGTGCTGACCTTTGATCGCCTGAGCTCGGTGTTCCTGTCCTCGACCAACCACGAAGAAGACCAGCCCAGCCATCTGACCTTGAAGGACGCCAGCGTGCCGGTGAACGTCAACCTGGCCACCTATGGCGGCCCGGAAGCACGTTACTGCCCGGCTGGCGTGTACGAGTTCGTCGGCGAAGGCAGCGATACCCGCCTGCAGATCAACGCGCAGAACTGCGTGCACTGCAAGACCTGCGACATCAAGGACCCGACCCAGAACATCGTGTGGGTGACCCCGCAGGGTGGTGGCGGTCCGAACTATCCGGCGATGTAAGCATCGCCATCAACCCACAGGAGTTTTGATGAGCATTGTCAGTCCAGGCGCCCGCTTCCGCGAAGCGCTAAAACAGGAAAGCCCGTTGCAGATCCCCGGTGCGATCAACGCCAACCATGCGTTGCTGGCCAAGCGGGCGGGCTTCCGCGCGGTCTACCTGTCCGGTGGCGGCGTCGCCGCCGGCTCGCTGGGCCTGCCGGACCTGGGCATCAACACCATGGACGACGTGCTCACCGACATCCGCCGCATCACCGACGTCTGCGACCTGCCGCTGCTGTCGGACATCGACACCGGCTTCGGCCCGAGTGCGTTCAACATCGCGCGCACGGTGAAGTCGCTGATCAAGGCCGATGCGGCGGCCTGCCATATCGAAGACCAGGTTGGTGCCAAGCGTTGCGGCCACCGCCCGAACAAGGAAATCGTGTCGCTGGGCGAGATGGTGGACCGGGTCAAGGCCGCCGCCGATGCCAAGACCGATGCGGATTTCTTCCTGATCGCGCGTACCGATGCGATCCAGATGGAAGGCGTGGACGCGGCGATCGAGCGTTCGCTGGCCTGCGTCGAGGCCGGTGCCGACGGCATCTTTGCCGAAGCCTCGTATGACCTTGAGACCTACAAGCGTTTTGTCGATGCGGTGAAGGTGCCGGTGTTGGCCAACCTGACCGAGTTCGGGCAGACGCCGCTGTTCTCGACCGAGGAGCTGGGTTCGGTAGGCGTGGCGATGTGCATTTATCCGCTGTCGGCGTTCCGCGCGATGAACAAGGCGGCGGAGAATGTGTATACCGCAATCCGTCGTGATGGCCACCAGCGCAATGTGGTGGACACCATGCAGACCCGCGAGGAGCTGTATGAGCGGATCGGGTATCACACGTTTGAGCAGAGTCTGGATAGGACGCTTGCTGCGAAAAAGGGATGATTTTTTGGTGGGGGCTTTGAAGCTATGAGCCGGAAGGCCTGGAAGCTTAGAAGCTTGAAATGCCAAAAGCTCAAAAGCTGCCCTCTCCCCTACCCCTCTCCCGTAAACGGGAGAGGGGCTGCTTCGTCTCGATTCTGCATGGGCTGGCATTACTAGCTTCGGCGCACTCCGCCAACTCTGTCCGGAGCCGAAAAGCCAAAGCTCAAGCAATGCTCTGAAGCATCCCTTCTCCCGCATGCGGGAGAAGGTGCCCAGCGGGCAGATGAGGGGGCTTCTGCTTCGAGCTTCTGCTTCGAGCTTCTGCTTCGAGCGCTTTCCAACAGACCCGAAAATGCATGACTCTTCCCTTCTCCCGCTTGCGGGAGAAGGTGCCCAACGGGCGGATGAGGGGAGCTTCTGCTTCTGCCTTTGCTTTAGCCATTCCTTCAAACTCCCCCAAACCCGACAAAATCCAGACCCTTTGCATCCCCTCCAAGCACCGGCCATCATTGCCAACGCCGAACAACCACGGCCGCCCCTGCACCGAGAAAGCAATGCCCCGCCTGCCACTGATCGCTCTTGCCTGCCTGACGCTCAGCGCCTGCGGCCAGCGCGACGCCTTCAACCACAGCACAAGCGCTGATCCACATCAGCGTGAGCTCGAACGCGCCTTCGCCATCTGCGCTGGTTGCCACGACACCCGCGCCAACCTCGGCCACCGCGTCGGTCCCAATCTGCATGGCGTGATTGGCCGCAAAGCCGGCACCGCTCCGGGCTACAACTACTCCGAAGCAATGAAGGCCAGCAACATCACCTGGGATGCACAGACCCTGGACGCTTTCATCAGATCGCCAACCAAACAGGTACCCGGCAGCAAGATGGTAAACGCCACCTCCGACCCGGCGCGTCGCCAGGCCGTGATTGAGTTCCTGTCCACGCTACCCGAATAAGCGGCGCATCAATCCAGCGTCTGCACACCGCCGCCATTGACGAACAAGGTCTGGCCACTGACCCAGTTGGAGATCGGCGCCGCGAAATACAGCACCGCGCCAGCAATATCATCGGCCTCACCCAGGCGCTTGATCGGCGTATGCGACAACATGCGCTGCTCGATCTGCGGCGTCAGCACCGTCGCCAAGGCATCGGTACGCACCGCGCCCGGCCCCACCGCATTGACGCGGATTCCTGCAGGACCATAGTCGTGCGCCAGATTCGCAGTCATATGGTTGATCGCCGCCTTCGATGCAGCGTAAGCACTGATCGCTGGACTCTTGTTGATCGAGCTCATCGACGACATGTTGATGATCGAACCGTAGCCGGCTTTCTGCATATGCGGCGCGCACAGCTGCGACAGCCGCCACGCACTGAACACATTGATCTGGAACGGCCGCTCGAACTGCTGCAACGTGATCTCGAACGGGCTCTCGCGGCCAGCGCCGCCGCCACCGGCGTTGTTGACCAGAATATGGATGCCGCCAAGTTCGGCAGCCGTACGTTCGACCACGCGCACCAGGTCTTCGTCCTTGAGCACGTTGCACTCCAACGCCAAGGCCTTGCCGCCGGCCGCGATGATCTCCGCTGCCACTTTCTCCGCCGCCGCCAGCTTTAGATCAGCGATGGTCACGGCCGCGCCGTAGGCGGCCAGCATCAGGGAACTGGCGCGGCCGATGCCATTGCCACCGCCGGTAACGATGGCGACTTTGCCAGTCAGATCGAAATGCGCTTGCGGGATCATGGTTGCGTGCTCCTGTCCGGGCGATTCATCGACCCCGCCACCATACACCCCGCCACCAGAAGCGGGGGTGACGTGCAGCCTTCACGCAAGCGCTTCCGGTGCCCGTGCAGGCTTACTGGCCGATGTTTTTTGCCAGGAACGCTTCCAGCGCACGATAGAACGCCGCGCTGTTGTCGTCGTTATAGAAACCGTGGCCTTCGCCCGCCACCGCCATCCACTCGGGCGGCTTTCCGGCCGATACCAGCGCCGCGCGCATCGCATTGGCTTGTGCAATCGGCGTGCGCTCGTCACGCTCACCGTGGGCAAGGAACACCGGCGCCTTGATGCTGGACGCAAGACTCGTCGGTGAGTTGGCGGCCAACTCCTCGTCGCTGCGCCCGATCACACGCGTCAGGTAGTTCCGGCCATAGGCGTTGTCCTTGATGTCGCCCTTCTTGTACATCATCTTCAGGTCATAGACGCCGGCCAGGCCCACCGCGCAGCGGATGAGCTCGGGCTGCCGCGCGGCCAGCATCATCGCCGAGTACGCACCGAAGCTCGCACCATAGCTGCATACACGCGAGGTATCGGCAAGGCCCAGGGTCGCCGCATGGTTCAAGCCATCCAGCACATCCTGTTGGATACGCGTTCCCCACTGCAGGTAACCGAGCTCTTCAAATGCATTTCCACGGCCGCCGCTACCGCGGTAGTTGACCTGTACCACCAGATAGCCGCGGTTTGCGAGGAACTGTGCATCGTTGTCGTAGAACCAATCATCGCTTACCCCGTGCGGGCCGCCGTGCGGCAGCAACACGGTTGGCAATCTGCGGCCTTCGCTGTTGCGCGGAATGGTCAGTATCGCCTCCAGTTCCGTTCCGTCACCGGCCTTGAAACGCACCGGGCGACGCTCGGCCATCAACGCCGGATCGATTCCTTCGCGCGGCGACAAGACCTTTTCCAGCTTGTTGGTCGCGCGCCGGAAGACGTACCAGCCGCCCGGATCACGGTCGCTGGCCAGGTGCACCAGGACCGTCTGGCCGTCGCGGCTCACGTCATCGATGGTCACGTGCTGTGCCGGTAGCAGGTCTGCCAGGGCCTTGTGCAGTTCCGCCTCGGGCTTGCCCGGGTCGAAGTACTGCAGCTGCGGGCGCCCCGCCACCGGCGAGGCAGCGAAGGGTACCGCCGGATCGCGCGTCCATTGCGACAACCCCACATTGCTGAAACCATCCGCCAGCAAGGTATCGCGGTCACTACCATCAGCGGCGCTGGATATCAGTGATGTCGGCCCATCATTGCGACTGAATCGACCATACACGCGCTGGTTGTCGGCCGAGAACGCATACGGCGTCCAGATGCCTCCTGTTTTTCCCTCTGGAATCGGCTGCCAGCGCTGCCCATCTTCGGACGCATACAGCAGGTGGTTGTCGTCATCGTCGCGTCCCCATGCATAACGCGCCACGCCATTGCGATCGATCACGAACTGCAGGCTCGGCACATTGAGGCTGGCGATCAACTTGAAGCTGGGCCGCTGCCCCGCGTCGACCAGGTACAACATCGAGTTGGTTGGGTTGCGCTTGAGCTGGCGCATGTAGAAGCGGCCATCATTGCCCTGGGCTACACCTTCGATGAAGCCGAAGCCGCGATCCAGACCCGCCGCCGCGTTCTGCTGCTCGTAGCCGTAGATGTACCGCTGGTTCTGGCCGTCGAAATCGCTGGCGATGATCTCGCCCATCGGCAGCGGTTTTTCAAGCGAACCGTATTTGCGTCCCTTGGCGATCACCAGCCGTTTGTCGCTTACCCAGATGATCTGGTACGGGCTTTCAAAACGCGGCAACCGCAGCACTGCGGTGCGCTGCATGTCGCCCAGGCGCAGTATCTGCACCGCATGATTGCCTTCACCAAAATCGGTGCCCATGGCCAGATATTCGCCACTCGGCGACAGCCTCGGCATCGAGAACGGGCTGGCCTTGGCAAAGGCCTCCACCGGTACCTGCTGCGCCGCTGCCGGCCACGCCAGAAATGCCAGGCATGCCAACAACAACATGGATCGGAACTTCGCTTTCCCTGCATTACCCATGACGCGTTCCCCAAACGGTCAGAATCCTGAATTGGAGACTATGTCATTTTCTCTTCGGCTAGAAGATGCCAAAGGAGCCAGTGCAGCAACCGTAATCCGGCAGCAGCCCCGGCTTTGGCTACTCGCCCGCGTTGCGCGCCAGCGACATCAGCTTGAATGCGCGGGAGCTCGATGCCTATCTGGCGGCGCCGACGAAGCGCGTAGCTGGCACGCGCATGGCCATCGTTGTATCCGATGCGGCTCATCGGCAAGCACTGATCGCGTACCTGTCGACTTGCGCGCCAGCGTCACCGCCTATATGCACAGCGCCTGCGAGCTGACCGGTTACCTCATGCTGGAGCACTGAAGTGCTGCTGCAGATCCTGCCGGTCGCGCATAGTGCCGTGCCCGGCTATTGGCTTGGCTTGGAACTGGCGATCAACAGCACCTGGCGTTAGGTCTGCCACAACCGCAGTGAGATGCCTTTCGCCGTACCTACGTCAAGGCCACATCGGTGCTGGGTGTCTTATGGTTGCTGATCGCAGCGGCCGTGGTCCTCAGCAGCTACAAGCCGGCATGAAGCCGTCGGCAATGATCGCTATCCCGGCCCCATTGCTACCTGACATCAGACAACAGCGGGCTCTGTACTGCGGCGTGAAGTCAGGCGTGTAGACGTTCTGAACGCAAGTTGTGGCAGGATCATCCCCTGACGCATCCATTCGGGGACTCGTCCACATGTCTCTTGCTTCACCCGGCTTGATCCGTTCGCTGTTCGCCGCCGCCCTCTATCTGTCATCGCCGCTGGCGCTGGCCATGACTCAGTGCCCGCAGGAGTCCGGCGGAAAATCCACCGGTTTCTGGCTGCTCGGCTGGTTGGTATTCGCCCTGTTCGTGGTCGGTGGGATCCTGTTGGTGGTGTTGATCTTCCGCGCTACCCGCAATGCCCAGCCGCGCCCACGCTGGTTGCTGCGCATTGCCAGCATTCCGGCCATGCTGGCGATGTGGATGTTGGGCTTCGGTATCTTCCTCGGCAAATTCGTGCTGGTGTGCTGAGGCAGCGCATCACGCTGCCGGAAACCACCATGGCGATGCGGTGCCGGTATTGATCAGCAGCGCGCGTGCACGTACGAAGCGACGGATCGATGCGCTTCCCATGCGCGAGCCGCCCATGCCGGACAGCTTGAAACTCTGTTTTTCGGCGGTCTGGACCATGCCGGTCAAACAGGCGTCGTTGATCGAGATGCCGCCGGCCTGCAGCTGACGTGCCACCCGCTGCGCACGTTCGGGGCTTTGCGTGAATACCGCTGCCGACAATCCAAACTCGGTGGCATTGGCGCGCGCGATGGCCTCGGCTTCATCGGCTACCACCATCACCGGCAACACGCTGGCGAAGCTTTCATCTGCGACCACGGCCATCTCGTCGCTGACATCGACCAGCACCGTTGGCGGGCACCAGACGCCGCCGTGCTCGATCAGTTCGCCGCCGGTCAGTGCGCGTGCGCCCTTGGCTTTGGCATCGGCAAGCTGTGCGCGGACCAGTTCCACCTGCGAGGCGGCAATCACCGGACCGATCTGGCCCTGCTTTGGATCCGGCCACGCCAGCTGCAATGCGGAGGCTTCCTTCACCAAGGCGGCAATGAACGCATCGGCCACCGGTGCTTCCACGTAGACGCGCTCGATCGACATGCAGCTCTGGCCGCCGTTGACGAAGCTGCCCCAGGCCAAGGCGCGTGCCGCATGATCGATATTGGCATCGGACAAGACCAGCGCAGGGTCCTTGCCGCCCAGTTCCAACGACGCGGGGATGAAGCGACGCGCACAGGCTTCGCCTACCTTGCGGCCGGTGGCGACCGAGCCGGTGAAGCAGATCTGGTCGCTGGCCTCGATCAGCGCCTGGCCGGTGGCGCCAGCGCCGGTAACCAGCTTGAACACCTCTGCCAGGCCAGCTTCCTCCAATGCCTCACGCAGCAGCGGCACGAAGCGCGAAGTGACTTCGCTGGGCTTTGCCAGGATGCTGCAGCCTGCCGCAAGCGCCGGCACCGCATCGATCAGGGTCAGCATCAACGGGAAGTTCCATGGGCTGATCACGCCCACCACCGCATACGGCACCCAGGTCTGCTGGCTGTGGATGAAGGGAATCGCTTCGGGCTGGGCCGGCTTTTCCGTCAGGCAGCCCGCCGCTTGTTGCGCCCAGCGGCGGATAGCAGCGACCGTACCATCCACTTCAATCTGCGATTCATGCCAGCGCCCGGTATCGGCCAGCAGCACATCGAGGAAGCCATCGCGGCGTGCGACCAGCGCATCGGCCAGAGCATCCAGGCATGCGCAGCGCTCTTCGATGCTGCGCTCAGCCCAGCCGAGCTGCGCTTGGCGCAGGCCCAAGCCCAACGCCGCAACCTCGGCGGCAGGCGTGATTGGCAGTTCGCCATCGGATAGCCCGCTGCGCGGATTGCGCAGCGGCAGTGTGGTGGCTTCAGTCATTGCCCAGTACTCCGGCGCTCAGCAGTGCATCAAGGGTGGCGTTCTGGCGCGCGGCGAAATCGGCGCGCTGCGGGATCTTCAAACGGCCGCCATCCAGCAGCGCGTTGGGCTTCAAGGCGGTGCTGGCCAGGCCGGCGTTGATCGCCGCTTGCGGTAGACGTGACAGGAAATTGCCCATGCCCGGCCGTTGCCGGCGGCGACGCAGGCCGGCGATATCCAGGTCGGCGTACGCGGCCATCGACTCGCCGGTACCGGCAGCGGACAGCACCCGGCCCTGGTCATCGACAATCTTGCTCATGCCGTCGGCGCTGCCCAGCGGAATATCCACACCACTGATGCCGGCGGTATTCGCGGAGACCACATAGGCCATGTTTTCCAGCGCGCGCGCGCGCTTGGCGATGTCCTTGGGAGTCAGCTCCGGGCTGCCGACTTCGCTGGTGGAATGCAGGATGACTTCCGCACCACGCAGGCCCATCGCCCGCGCGATCTCCGGATACAGGATTTCCTCCGAGGCGATGCAGGACAGGCGACCGAGCGGCGTGCGCGCAACCGGGAATACGCCGTCGATGCCGTATACATCCAGGTACTTGTCCCAGACATCATGCGGGCTGGGTGCGTACAACGAGATAAGCCGGCGGTAGCGCAGGATCTGGTTGCCACTGTCGTCGAGGATCACCGATGACTGGAAGTACAGCTCGGGGAAGTTTGGATCGCGCTCGTAGGCGTTGGAGCATAGATACACGCCGTTGTCCTGGGCGATGCGGCCCAGCTGCGCGTACTCGCTGCCGTCCATCGAGAAACAGCCTTTGGCCGCCCAGCCGGGAATGGTGTCGCCCAGCGGATAACTGGTGGCGAAATACTCCGGCAACACCACCAGTTTCAGGTCGGCGCCGATGAAGGCCTTGGAGGCGCGGATCTGCCGGCCTACGCGTTCGATATTGTCCGCAACCGCAGCAGCGGCGTCTTCCGGCGTGGCGCAGGCATTGATGGCGCGGCAGGTGGTCTGCAGTGCCAGCGCACGATATGCATCGATCATGGAACCTTACCTTCGGTAGCGGTGTCGTTGAGGGCTTGCGTCTGCACGCCATCGGCCAGCAGCACGCGGAATGTGCCGGTGCCAGCGCGCAGTGGCTTGATCGCGGCGTATTCGCGGCTGTGCCAGAACGCCAACGCTGCAGCGCGGTCTGGCCACTGCGAGATCACGGTGCGGGCTGGCGCGTGTTCGCCTTCAAGGCTCTGCTGGGCACCGCCCATGACCAGATACTGCCCGCCATAGCGTGCGGCGACGTCAGGCGTTGCGCGGGCGTAAGCACCGAACCCCTGCGGATCGGTGATGTGCGCTTCGATGATCAGGTAGGCGGTCATGGCAGGCTCGATTGGAGGGCTGTGCTGGAGAGCTCATTTGAAGCTTGGAGCGCGCTTTTCCAGGAAGGCAGCAGCGCCTTCGACAAAGTCGCTGCTGCTGAAGGCGTCGTTGAAGGCAGCATCGGCCTGGGCCAGGCTGATGCCGGCATCGCCGCCGAGGTGGCCAAGCACGGTCTTGATCGCGCGCCTGGCCTGGCCGGAGGTGGCCAGCAGCTGCTGCACCTGCGCCTGCTCAAGCGCTTCGATGCCTGCCTCGCCCGCCAGCTGGTTGATCAAGCCCCATTCCAGCGCAGTGGCGGCATCGAGAAGCCGGCCGGTGAGCAGCATTTCGCGGGTGCGGGCCATGCCAACCGTGTTGAGCAACCGGCGACTGTCATCGGCGCTGTAAACTAAACCGAGCTTGGCTGGGGTGATAGCGAACCGGCTGCGGCTGCTGGCCAGGCGCAGGTCACAGGCCAGGGCCAGGCCAAGGCCGCCGCCCACGCAGGCACCGTCAATGACGGCCAGCGTGGTCTGCGGCAGGCGTTGCAGCTTGAGCTGGGTACGCTGGACCTGGGCGTTGTTGGCGGCAAAGGCGGCCGGAGCGGTGAGCAGCTGACCGAGTTCGTCGATATCGGCGCCGGCACTGAACGCCCCCGGTTCGCCGGATACCACCACGATCTGGGCGTCACTGGCGGCAATTTCGTCCAGTGCGGCCTCGATTGCCGCCCAGTGGCGGGTGGCCAGGGCGTTGCGCTTGTCGGGTCGGTGGATGCCGATGCGGGCTAGCGCACCGTCACGGCTCCAGCAAATCACGGTTTCTTCAGTGACCATGGCCTATCCTATTTGTTCTATCGTTATAGCATTAAGCCAAAGGAGGGTGAAGCGAGATGTCCCAAGACACACTGGCCACACTATTGAGTGCCAACGCGCACAAGCTGTTGCGCAATGACTTGCCGACGCCGCTTTACCACCAGATGTTCAGCCTGCTGCGCGACCGCATCCTCAATGGCGAGATCCCGCGCGGCGCCCGCATCCCCACCGAGTTCGACCTGGCCGATGGCTTTGGGGTGTCCCGCATCACCGCCAAGCGGGCGCTGGACGAGCTGGCCGCCGAAGGCCTGGTCGAGCGCCGTCGCGGCAAGGGCACCCACGTCATCCACCGCTCCCGGCCCAAGCCGATGCACAGCCCGCTGACCGGGCTGCTGGAAAGCCTGGAAGTGCTGGCCGAGCACACCAAGGTGCAGCTGCTGCAATTCCGCCGTGCGGTGCCGCCGGAGCCGATCCGGGCACTGTTCGATACCGGCCCACGTGATGTGCTGGCGCAGGCCATCCGTCTGCGCCTGCGTGCTGATGTCCCGTTCGGCTACTACATCAGCTGGACCAATACCGACCACCCCGAATTCAACGAGGCGCGGCTGGCCAACAGCTCGCGACTGAAGCTGTTCCAGACCGCCGGCATCCAGATCAAGCAGGTGGAACAGGTGCTGTCAGCGGTGAATGCCGACGCCATAGCCGCGCTGCACCTGAAGGTGGAACCGGGCACCGCATTGTTGTCGTTGGAACGCCGCTCCTACGATGGCGATGGCAACCTGGTGGACCTGCTCAACGTGCAGTACCGGCCCGATCAGTTCACCTACCAGATGACACTGGATGTGGATGACGGTGGGCATGACTGAGAAAGGTCGCAGGCCAGGGAACAGACAGAATGCTCCAGGCTGCAGAGTGGTCACAATCTTGCCGTGATGGCGGTGCATCGCTCACGGCTCTGTAGTGAACCTATCCCGGAAAACAACGGACTCCCGACCCGGCCGCGGGTCTGCACAAGCAGCCCCACGGTTGATGGCACGCGCTGTTGACTCATTACCTACGACGCTCCAAGCCAGCCCTCGCATGGAGCGTTCGGCCGCGTGCAGCGCGTCAGATCTGTGCGATGCCGCCGTCAACCGCGAGCTCGCTCGCAGTCATGAAGCTGCTGTCATGCGAAGCAAGAAAAGCCGCCGCAGCGCCAAGCTCCGCTGGCTCGGCCATGCGTTGGAGCGGATTCATCGAGGCGAAGACCTTCATGCCCTCTTCGCCCACGATTGTCGCCGCCCGTTCGGTCGCCGTCGGTCCCGGCGACAACACATTGATCCTGATACCGGTGCCTCTCAGGTCTTCTGCCCATGTCCGCGCCAGATTGCGTACAGCTGCCTTGCTCGCGCTGTAGACACTGAATGCCGTAGCTCCGGTGGTGCCGGCGCTTGATCCGGTCAAGATGATCGAGCCCCCCTGTCCCATCAGCGGTAGCGCCTTCTGGACCGTGAAGATCGTACCTTTCACATTGGTGTCGAAGATCCCGTCGATGTGCTCGGCGCTGATCTCGCCCAACGGGAGCCGGCTTCCCTCCCCTGCATTGGCGAAGACGATGTCGAGGGTTCCGCGCTCCGCCTTCACCGCTGCGTAGAGCCGGTCGAGGTCGGCCAGTTCGGAGACCGAGCCCTGCATCGCCCGGGCATGCGGCCCCAGTTCGGCCACGGCGGCGTCGAGCGCTTCCTGCCGACGGCCAAAGATGAAGACGAACGCGCCTTCTTCGACGAAGCGTCTTGCCGCAGCAAGGCCGATGCCGGTGGCGCCACCGGTGATCACGGCGGTTTTTCCACTCAATCTGGTCATGTGGTGGATCCTCAAATAGGTGTGTGCGTAGGGGGCTATCTTCGGAGCAGTGCTTCAGGCTTCAGCCTGGATTGAGAGTGGGCTCTGTTGGCGGTACGTCGCTCACGACTTCTGTTTGAACAGGCCTTTGAGATCAACGCTCCCCGAGATTCGCATCGCGGGAGTTCGGATGTTTCTTTGTTCTTTTTTGAAAAATCCAAGCGGGCAATGCGCTCAAGCCATGGTTTGGAGACAACCGCTTGTTTGAGCAGCGCGCCGCTGCCACAGCCTCTGTCGAGGGACCGAGATGTGCCTGGAAGCAGGCTTGCGATGTCGACGGGATCGCAAGCTTGGACTCTGCGTATCCCGTTCATCGGCCGGTGTCTCTCGTCCTTGCTTGCGGTCCTGCAGTTTCGACTTCCGGTGGCGGCATTCATTGTCCACCTCGACACATTGGCTGTGAGGTGGTGGAGAGAGCGAAGCATTCGATTGTCGAAGACCGCAGCGTGAAAATCGTGGATGGCGACTATCAAGTCAAGGCTATTCGTTGCGATCCCCGCCCCGTCCCGGGGTGTGCCCACATAGTTGATTCACTGTCCCCATGCTTGCTCGGCGAGGTGTTCACGAAATCGCCGAAACAGCGACGAATACGTGTGTTGTGACTTGCCCGCCAAGGGGTAACACCATGGGAAGAAGCACTGCTGCTGGCGCATGCGTGGCCACGGCAAATGCAGATGCCCGCCGTCCCCGCTGCGCAGGGATGGCGGCAGGCATTGCTCGCTGCAACAGACGCTTTCTTCAACATTGAACAGCACGTGGCCATCGACGTCAGCACTGCAGACGCTCCGGTGAAATCCAGGCCGGATGCATGCCGTTCAAGCTGCCGGTGCGGATGCACAACAAGCGCGAAGCACTCGCTATCCAGCACATCGAGAAACTCCGATGTGGCCTCTGCAAAACCAGCGAAGTAGCCAACGCCCGGTGCAACCGGTGCGATCACCGGCTCGCGATCAAAGAAGCGTTCGATCATCTGCGCGGTCAGGTGCACGCGTCATGCAGCGATTGATGCAACAGCACCAGGCCCTGCTCTGGGCAACGGCAATGCTCGCTGCGACCACCGGTGCGGATGAACTGACGACGGCTGGCGGCAGCACTGCGCATGGTTACGGTCACGCTGGCTGTGATGATCGTTTTCATATCAACAGATAGCTCCACTCCGCGTTTGATCAACATCGCAGATTGACGCCTGTAGTGGATGTACTGCGGTCGCAGCAAACACGCTGGAATGACCTAACAACCAAACCTATAAGACAAACCAGCTTCCGCATTCATTTTTCAAAACCCTTTGATCTCAGATAGATACGCAGGATCCGGACCGCGTTGGCAATTGTAGAAAGCCAGCAATAGTCCTGTTGATTGTCCGGACAAATGGCGGAATACTCGCCAGGAAGCATTGATATATCTATATGTCGATGTGCGCCGTATCCGAACGCGGTTTTCCTTCATCACGCTACGAGGCAAGTCATGAAAGATGTTCTGTACCGGAGTGCTTTAACTGTCGCGATCATGACGGCCATCGGCAGCGGCGATGCTTTCGCCCAGTCGTCTGGGGAAGAAGCTGTGCAGCTGGATCAGGTAAGTGTCACCGCGCAACGCCGCGAAGCACAGATGCAGAAGACGCCGCTGAGCATGAGCGTGATCAGCGGGCCGGAGCTTGACCGCATGCAGGTCAAGCGCGTGGACGACATCAAGTTCGCCGCCCCCAACATCATCATCGAACAGAACACCGGCACCAGCTCCGGCGCCAAGATCTTCATGCGCGGCGTGGGTGCCGATGAGTCGATGTTCACCAATGATCCGGCGGTGGCGCTGTACATCGACGATGTCTACATCCCACGCCAGAACGGGGCGATGTTCGACCTGTATGACGTCGAGCGGATCGAAGTGCTGCGCGGCCCGCAGGGCACGCTGTATGGCCGCAACGCGACCGGCGGCGCAATCCGCTACATTTCGCGCAAGCCTACCGGCGAGAGCAAGCTGGCGCTGGATGGCAGCATCGGCAACCTTGGACGCCGCGACGCACGCGTGAGTTTTGCCACCCGCATCGGCGAGACGCTGGACATCTCCGCCGCCGCGCTCAGCCGCCAGCGCGATGGCATCCTCAAGGACATCACCCACAACCGCATGGTCAACGACCAGGATGTACTGGCCGGGCGTCTGTCGCTGGCCTCGACCTGGGGCGAAGCCTCCTATGCCACGCTGAGCATCGACCGCCTGCGCGAGCGTTCCACCCCGGCCTGGGGCACACCGGTGGCGCTGGATGCAAATGGCAACCAGGTGCCACGCCTGGGCAGCTTCTACAAGACCGAAACCGACACGCTGGGTTTGAACGACATCGATCAGTTCGGCGTGGCCCTGACCAATGAAACCGACTTCGGTGCGTTCTCCTGGCGCAGCATCGCGCACTACCGCACGCTGGACCATCACTTCTACATGGACGTGGACGGCACCGCGCAGACCCGTTATCACCTTGAACAGGACCAGCGCCAGAACCAGAAGGGTTACGAGGCGCAGTTCACCTCACAGCTCGACGGTCCTTTCAGCTGGGTTGCCGGTGTGTTCGCGTTCAAGGAACACAACGACCAGCCAACCCGCAGCGACATCTTCGTGCGCGGTGGCACCAACTACATCGCCCAGGACACCTCGGCGTATGCGATCTACGCACAGGGCGACTACAAGTTCACCGACAGGCTGACCCTCACCCTGGGCGGCCGCTACAGCTATGAGAGCAAGGATTTCTCGGTGCGCGCGGTCAAGGCAAACGGCGACCCCAACTTCAGCAAGAACATGCGCAACAGCTGGAACCGCCCGGACTGGAAGGCGCTGCTGTCCTACAACTTCAACGACAACGTGATGGGCTACGCCAGCGTCACCACCGGCTTCAAGAGCGGCGGTTTCAATGGCCGTGGCAGCACCCCGGCAACCCTGGTGCAGGTGGATGCCGAAACCCTGCGCGCCTATGAAATAGGCATCAAGTCGACGCTGTGGGACAACCGCCTGCGCTTGAACGGCAACTACTACCGGCTGGACTACGACGGCATCCAACTGGCCGCAGTGAACCCGGAAGGCATCTTCGTGGTGACCAACGCCACCGGCGCCTTGATCCAGGGCATCGAGCTGGAAGCAGAGGCGCAGCTGACCCGCGGGCTGAAGCTCAACGCCACGCTCGGCACCATCGATTCGGAATACCAGAAGTACAAGGCCATCAACGCCGCCTATTTCCGCGGCCACCCGCTGAAGAACGCACCCAAGCTGCAATGGACCTTTGGCAGCAGTTACGTGCAGCCGCTTGGCAATGCCGACCTGGTGTTCAGCGCACAGGCGCGCTACACCGACGACTACTTCCAGAACCAGGATGCCTCGCGTCTGATCATGCGCAAGGCCGGGCATGAGTACAACGCGCGCATCGCCTACGAACCGCGTGATGCGCAGTGGTCGGTGGCGCTATGGGGCAAGAACCTGAGCAATGAATTCGCCTCCACCGGCGGCTTTGATATCGCTGGACTGGGCGTAGGCGTGATCTACCCGAACGTGCCGCGCACCTACGGCGTGGAGTTCAGCTACCGGTTCTGGTGAGGGCTGATAGCGACAGGTAGTGCCGAGCCATGCTCGGCAGGGGCTTCACCCGCCAAGGCCGGAGCGCCCTCACCCCAACCCCTCTCCCGCAGGCGGGAGAGGGGCTAAAGCGGTAGTGCCGAGCCATGCTCGGCAGGGGCCTTCCCGGCGCCGCATCAGCCAGCGAGAGCGCCTCCCAACCCAACCGACTACTGCCCGAAACACAACAAGGTCTATACCTACGACCCTTTTAGATATATAGATATATCATTAAGATCATTTCGGACCTGCCGGCAGCCCACCGTGGACCCGTTCACCACCCAATCCCTGGAGGGCATCCTCCGCCGTGACCTGCATGCGCCGCTGTACCACCAGCTGCAGGGATTCCTGCGTGGGCTGATCGAGCGTGGCGAGATTGGCGATGGCGAACAGTTGCCCCGTGAGGAAGAACTGGCCCGGCGCCTGCGCATCTCGCGGGTCACCGTGCGTCAGGCACTGCAGCTGCTGGCCAACGATGGCCTGCTGGTACGCCAGCGCGGCCGCGGCACCCGTGTGGTCGGTGGCAGTACCAGCCGCAGCTCCAGTATTCCGATGCCGTTGAAGACGCCACTGGGCGAGCTGATCCACAGCCTCGATACCCTGGCCAGCAACACCCAGGTGCGGTTGCTCGGCTGGGAGCGCGCGGTCCCGCCCGAGCCTATCCGCGAGCAGTTCGGCAGCGGTCCGCAGGAAGCCCTGGTGCATTGCGTGCGGGTGCGCTCGCGGCACGGTCAAGCCTTTGGTTACTACGCCAGCTGGACCCGCACCACACATCCGGAGTTCAACGCCGAACAACTGGCCTACGGTTCGCGCATCGCCTTGTTCCGCCGTTGCGGCATCCGCTTCCTGCAGGTCCAGCAGACCGTCAGTGCACTGCGCGCCGGTGCGATGACCGCCATGCACCTGCAGATGTCGCCCGGCCAGGCGGTGATGAACCTGACCCGTCGCTCTTACGGCCCCGACCAGCAGTTGCTGGATCTGCTGGACATCCAATATCGCCCCGACCAGCTGCGCTACCAGATGCGCCTGGACTACGAAACCAACAAGCCGGAGACATTTGTTTGAGTGCAACTGTGCGTGCAACGCTCGCCGAGAAAATCCTCGCCCGTGCCTGTGGGCGTGAGGCCGTGCAGGCGGGCGAAATCCTCACCGCCAAGCTCGACCTGCTGATGATGCATGACTCAGGTGGTCCACGCCGGGTCGCGTCGCGGCTGGAAAAGCTCGGCGCCAAGGTGTGGGACCCGGACAAGGTCGTCGTGGTCTCCGATCACTTCGTGCCGGCGGTGGACATGGAAAGCGCCGACATCCTCGCCCTCACCCGCCGCTGGGCGCAGGCGCACGGCGTCACCCATTACGACATGCTCGGCATCTGCCATGTGGTGCTGCAGGAGCACGGCCACGTGCAACCCGGCATGTTCTGCGTCGGCGGTGATTCGCATTCACCCAGCGGCGGTGCCTTTGGTGCCTTCATGGTCGGCATGGGTGCCACCGACATCACCGGCGCGCTGGTCACCGGTGAAGTGTGGCTGCGGGTGCCGCAGACTACCCGCGTGCAACTCGATGGCGTGCTCGGTGCCGGCGTCAGCGCCAAGGATGTGATGCTGATGCTGTGCGGCCAACATGGCATGGGCAACGAAGGCCAGGTATTCGAATACGGTGGCAGTGCCGTACAGGCGATGCCGATGCATGAGCGCCTCACCCTGTGCAACATGGCCGCCGAGCTCGGTGCAGAGACTGGCATCGTCGAAGCCGATGCAACCACGCTTGCCGCGCTGGAACAGGCCGGCAAGCCCTTCGGCGGTGATCTGGCGCAGTGGCGCAGCGATGCCGATGCCAACTATCTGCACCACTATCGCTATGACGCCGCGCAGATCGCACCGCACGTGGCGGCACCGCACAGCCCGGCAAACAGCCGCCCGGTTGCCGAGCACGGCAAGGTACGCATCGACCAGGCCTATATCGGCGCCTGCACCGGCGCCAAACTCACCGACCTGCGCATGGCCGCCGAGGTATTGAAAGGGCGCAGGATCGCCAAGGGCATGCGCCTGCTGATCGCCCCAGCCTCGGTGGCGATGACCGCGCAGGCTGCAGCCGAAGGCACGCTGGCAACGCTGACCGCAGCCGGCGCCATCCTGCTGCCATCCGGCTGCGGTGCCTGCGCCGGCATGGGTGCCGGCATGCTCAGCAGCGGCGAAGTCTGCATGTCCACCACCGCACGCAACTTCAAGGGCCGCATGGGCTCGGCCGAGGCACAGGTTTATCTGGGCTCGCCGTACAGCGTTGCCGCCGCCGCGGTGAAGGGCGAAATCTGCGATCCACGCGAGCTGTTGGGAGAAGACGTTTGAACGTCCGTGGCAAGGCTTTCGTGTTCGGCGACCGCATCGATACCGATGTACTGGCGCCCGGCCCTTATATGCGCGAACCAATGAGCGTGCTCGCCAGCCACTGCCTGGAAGCGGTGGACCCGGACTTCGCCAACGAAGTTCGCCGCGGCGACATCGTTGTGGGTGGTGAATCCTTCGGCATCGGCTCCTCGCGCGAACAGGCGGTACAGGCGCTGGCCGAGCTTGGCGTAGGCGCGATCATCGCCAAGTCATTCGCACGCATCTTCTATCGCAACGCGCTGAATCTCGGCGTTCCCGCGCTGGTTTGTGCGACGCTTGAAGCATCACGCGGCGATGAACTGGAAGTACGACCGGTGGAAGGACGCATCATCAATCACAGCACAGGGCGTGAGTTCGTCTGCGAGAAGATTCCCAGCGAGTTGATGGCAATCGTTGCCGGCGGCGGCCTGATGCCATGGTTGGAGCGCAAGCTGGCCACGGAGCGGCACATATGAACGCGCCGCATTCAAAACTGGGCATCATCCATGCGACCTTGATTGCGCCGGACCTGCAGCAGGTCTGCGACGCCTATGTCGCGCAGTTGGAATTGCAGGTACAGCAACGCGGCACACTGGGCGCCGAGGATGCTGCCGCACTCGACCTGACAGATCTGATCGGCGCGCCGTTGACATGGCTGGCCAACAGCGCTGGCGAGCCGGTGCTGCGGGTGATTGAAGACCCGCATGCAATCGTTGCCGAACCCATGTTCCGTCACGGCTGGTTGTCGCTGGAAGTGCTGGTGGGCGCTATCGATACCCTTGCCGCAGGCCTGCACGCGCCATTCAAGGTCCTGGGGCCGGCCGCCAATCTGGAACTGAGCGATGCCATTCGCGCCGCGCAGGTGCTGGGCCCCTGCGGCGAGCTGCTTTACCTCACCCAGATCACGGCACCGGTGCCACCGTTCGATCTGCCGATGACCGACGCTACGGTTGCCAACACCTTCATTGCGGTGATGACCACGCCGGATCGTGATGCCTCGCAACGCGCCTGGTCTGCATTGTTGGGTGCCAAGGGCTGGGCCTTCGATACAAAAATAACGGTGCTCAACCGCGCCTATGGGCAGGCCTTGGATGGCCGTTACCCGGTGGCCGTGGTACCGATGCCCGGGCAGTGCATGGTGGAGATTGACCAGGTTGACCTGCCTGCTTCACCCAAGCTGCGGCATGCGGGTCAGTACAGCCTGGGGCTGCGTTTGCCGGTGGTGGATGCTGCTGTGCTGGCTGAGGCCGGCTGGGTTGTCTTGGATGCTGGTGAGCGACGTAGTCTGCGTGGGCCCGCCGGAGAGCATGTGGAGTTGCTTGTTGGGTGATGGGATGCTGGTAAAGGCAACAGCAACAGCTCAAAAGCACCCCTCCCCAACCCTCCCCTGCGCTACGCGCAAAGGAGGGGGTGGAAGCAGCGCCGACATGAACTGGCAGAGCGCAGCCAACAGCCCCCTCCCTTGCACCGAAGGTGCAGGGGAGGGTTGGGGAGGGGTGCCTTTCGCATTGCTCCCATTACCTTTGCCATGTGTAACCAGCACTACACAGGCATAGCGTCAGCGTTTACCCAAGCACTTGAGGTAGGCGCAATGCGGACCCTGACTCTGGCTGCAGCCATCGCTGCCATCACCTGCCTGGGCGTGGCACCGCCAGCCGCGGCACAGGTCGCGCCGATGACGCCGGACATCACCGGCAAGAAGTTCATCGCGCCGCAGCCCGCGCGTGATTTCGACAAGCGCGAGGTGATGATCCCGATGCGCGACGGGGTCAAGCTCTATACCGTCATCATGATTCCCAAAGGTGCACACAACGCACCGATCCTGTTCACCCGCACACCGTACAACGCGGCCGGCCGGGTTGATCGCACGCCCGGCGCAACACGTCTGGTCGATGCCCTCGCCCAAGGCGACACGGTATTCGCCGAGGACGGCTATATCCGCGTGTTCCAGGATGTGCGCGGCAAGTACGGCTCGGAAGGCGATTATGTGATGACCCGGCCACCGCGCGGTCCACTCAACCCTACCAAGATCGACCACAGCACCGATGCCTGGGACAGCATCGACTGGTTGGTGAAACATCTGCCCGAGTCCAACGGCAAGGTCGGCATGCTCGGCTCTTCCTACGAAGGTTTCACCGTGGTGATGGCCTTGCTGGATCCGCACCCCGCACTGAAGGTTGCCGCGCCGGAAAGCCCGATGATCGATGGTTGGATGGGTGACGACTGGTTCCAGCACGGCGCCTATCGGCAGGTGAATCTTGGTTACTTCAGCGGGCAGATGACTGCACGCGGCGCCGGCGCAAAAATCGCCATGCCAACCGGCGATGACTACAGCAGCTTCCTGCAGGCCGGCTCGGTCGGTGCCTTCGCCAGGTCACTGGGGCTTGAACAGATCCCGGCCTGGCACAAGGTCAGCGGGCATCCGGCCTACGACGCGTTCTGGCAGCAACAGGCCTTGGACAAATTGTTGGCCAAGCTGCCGGAGATCACCGTTCCCACCATGTGGGAACAAGGGCTATGGGATCAGGAAGATATTTACGGCGCACACACCGCCTGGGCCGCACTGGAACCCAAGGACCACGACAACAAGCGCAATTTCCTGGTGATCGGCCCGTGGCGACACAGTGGCGCCAACTACAACGGCAGCTCGCTGGGCGCGCTGGACTTCAACGGCGACACCGCCCTGCAGTGGCGACGCGATGTGCTCAAGCCGTTCTTCGACCAATACCTCAAGGATGGTGCAACAGTCGCCAACACGCCGCCGGTGTGGGTGTACAACGCCGGCAGCAATCGCTGGGACACCTACAACAGCTGGCCGCAGAGCTGCACGCAAGGCTGCACCGCCAATGCACGCAGGCT
This sequence comes from Stenotrophomonas sp. STEN023, assembly GCF_056760135.1. Lineage (NCBI taxonomy): Bacteria > Pseudomonadati > Pseudomonadota > Gammaproteobacteria > Lysobacterales > Lysobacteraceae > Stenotrophomonas > Stenotrophomonas sp. STEN023. Next base: position 39,812 of record NZ_JBRREF010000030.1, read on the forward strand.
CTATCTGAATGCCGATGCGCAGCTGGCCTTCAGCGCCACCGACACCGGCACCCAATACGCCGAATACATTTCCGATCCCGCCAAGCCGGTGCCATTCGTGCCGCGCCCGGTCAACATGGGGGATCGCGATGTCTGGACGACGTGGCTGGTGCGTGATCAGCGTTTTGTTGACGGCCGCACCGACGTGCTGACCTATACCGGCCCGGTATTGGACAAGCCGATGAAGCTGTCCGGTGTTCCACAGGTACAACTCAGCGCATCCACCTCCGGCAGCGACAGCGACTGGGTGCTGAAACTGATCGACGTCTACCCAGACCAGTATCCCGACAACCCGAAGATGGCTGGCTACCAGCTGCCGTTGGCGGTCACCATCTTCCGTGGCCGCTATCGCGAGAGTTTCAGCCAACCCAAACCCATCACGCCGGATGCGCCGCAGACTTACAGCTTCGATCTTCCCAACGTGAACCAGACCCTGCAACCTGGGCACCGCTTGATGGTGCAGGTGCAGTCCAGCCTGTTCCCACTCTACGACCGCAACCCACAGAAGTACGTGGACAACATCTTCTTCGCGCAACCGGCCGATTACCGCAAGGCCACCCAGCGCATCTGGAACAGCAGCGAGCATCCGAGCTACATCAGCCTGCCTGTAGCTGAGTGATGCCACACGCACTGGTACGAAACGCCTGCGCAGTAATGAGCCGCTTTCGTGCTCATATGCACAAACAGTGCTGCAAGAGTCCGCATCGATCGCATGCAAAGAAGGCGGCACCGTTGGGTGCCGCCCTCCTGTTGCAGTGACGCCTGCCAGACACCGGCACCATGACGGCAACTGGTCGCAAGGCTTAGATCAGGTCAACCCGTACCGCATCCTGCACCAGCAGCTCCGCGTCCAGCCCCGAGTGCTGGTAGACAACATACGAGAGGCCTTCGATGGACTGTTTTCCCATCCAGGCCCAGTCGCCGAGATCCAGACCACCAGCACCGAGCAAGTCATCCAGCTTGACCACGTCGCCAGTGTTTCCCTTCACCATCATCTGCACCGTCTGCTTGCCGCCCTCGTGGAACAGATCCACCTGACCATTGGCGAGCACATCCTCCAATGACAAGGTCAGCGTGTTGTTGCCGTTACCGGTCAGGTCGATGATCTCGATCGAGTTGATCTTGTCTTTCAATACGGTCAGATCCAGGCCCTGGTTGGCGCCGGTGAGTTTGAGGAGGTCCACACCACCGCCGCCGAAAACACCACCGCTGCTGGCCGTCGATAGAAGTGCGACGTTAGCCAGCGAAAATACGTTGTCCTCGTCGCCACCGTAGTAGCTACCAGCCCCGCCATCGATCGTCTGATTCGTTAGCACATTGAGCTCGCTGCTACCGCCGCGTATCTGGAAGTCATCCAGGCCAATCCAATCCCAGCTGCCGATCCCTGTATAGCCTGGCACCTTGTAACCGGTGCTCACCACCATGTACGAGAAGTCCTGTCCGGCCGGTGCCTTGAACGAAGCATTCAAGGAGTTCGGCCAGTAGGCGGACAGCGAAAGTTGCCCGACCAGTGCACCGCTGGCCGTATAGAACTTGACCACCGAGGGATCGAAGTAGCCGGCCTGCAGATTGGTCACCAGGAACTTGAGCTCGGACACCGGGCCTTCGGTAAAATCAATACGGGTGCGCCCGGTGATGCCGATCTTCATTCCGGTATAGACCGCAGGATCGTGGCTGGTCAGTCCGGTAACCGCGTCAGGTATCTGCCAGACATCATGATCGATCTCGGAGGTGATGCGCAGACCTTTGTAGGTCGTACTTTGTCCCGTACTGAGATTCACGTAGGCGGCATCATTGAAGTCGATGAGCTTGTTCTCGCCCATGTCCCGATACTTCGAACTGTTGCCAGCCTTGTCGATGATCGCGGCCATGACATCGCCGCTGGCGACTGGAAAACCGGGAGCGAGGCGTACGCTGCCCGCATCCACATCCTTCACAGTCAGTGCGTGATCAAAACGCTGTCCGTTCAACACGACACTGACAATGTCGCCGGCGGACACGGCCGCCGTCTTGAATGCCACCGTCAGGTAGGAACCCTCGACGCTGAGCTTGGTAGGTGCATCCGGCGCCAGGGTATCGAGGAACACATCGCGTGCTTCTATTTCGCCACTGCGCCCAGCGGCGTTTACAACCTTGGTCTGGATCGACCAGTTGCCGCTGTGAGCAATGTTGTCCTGTGCAGCCCAGCGAAGGCCATCTACCGACGCTTGACTCCAGCTGAGGCCGCCATCGGTGGACACCAGCAGACGCTCACCGGCTGCCAACTGCGCACTGAGTGCCCCCTGCATCAGACGCCCGGCAGCACCGTCATTGGTGAGCCAGTCACTGCTGCTTGCACCCCAGTCCTTGCTCATCGAGGTAACCGTGGCAATCTGTGCAGGTACCGGCGCCTGAACAACGATGATGTGCTTCTCCGAGTGCTCTGAGAAGTTTCCGGCTGCGTCGGAAATCACCACTTCAAATTCATGCTGACCATCCGGAAGCTCGTCTTCCGGCGTGAAGGTCCAGGTGCCGTCGTCCGCAACGTCGGCCTTACCAATTATCTGGCCATTGTCGATGATGGTCACCGTCGCGCCAGCTTCGCCCCTGCCCGACAGCGTTGGCGTGTTGTCATCGGTGCTGCCGCCATTGTCGATCGCACCGGTCTGCGCACCAACATCATCCGACACCGCATCGATTGCCGGCTTCTCGGGGACCACCTTGTCCACGATGATCACATACGGCTCGGATTCATCACTGACATCACCATCCGGGGATTCGTGGATGATGCTTATGCTGTGCCTGCCATCTGCCAGCGGGTGGATTGGAATGAACGCCCACCTGCCGTCGCCAGCCACCTCGGCATAGCCCAGCAATTTGACCCCATCATAGACGTGCACCAGATCACCGGGGGTTCCCCAACCCTTGATCTCCGGGCGACCGTCATCCGTGTAGCCGCCGTTGCCGATGTCACCTGTCTTGCTGCCATGGTCGTCGATGATCGTCTCGATCACAGGTGTGTTTCCTGCCGCATACATATCCACATAGTTGACCTTCGCCGTCTGTGAAGTCCGGCCATAACCTACTGCGCTCACTTGTTGTCTCCATTGACTTGAATTGACCGTGCAGCCGTGCAACGACTGCGCGCCAGGCTGCAGAACTGAAACTGCTAGTCGCGGCGCTATCTGCACGCGCCAGCCGGCGCGGCCTCCGGCACCAGTGCTGGAGGTCGTTGCCGACAATCGCGTGTCTCATGGCGAGCGCATGGGCAAGTCAGCGTACGTACGCCTGCCCAAACTGCTCGTCGTACCGTTCCAATCAGTGGATTGGAGGCGCTCTACCCTGGCGCGTGGGAAATCCGGTCTTGATGCCGTCCGCGACCACTCAGGTCGCCTGGCTGTCCTGCCAGACGCATCAACATGCCAGCGGAAACTTCGCTCCTGCTGCATCTATCCATGCTGAGCGAGCCCCGCACAATGCGGACCTCCTCATTTAGCGATGCGCGGAAACAGCCCTTCTGCTGGCCTGGAGCGTACTGGCGATGCAAGCAACCAATGCGGTCTCAACGGCGGGATTATCAGCCGCTGTCCTAAATTGAGACATGAGAATCAGCTTAAATCCCAGGGCTTGTCTTAGCTTCAAAACATCGAAATTCACTTGGGAAACCGAGACGGCTTAGGTCCACTGAAACCGCAAAAAACGGATTCACTTGTGAAACCTTGCGCGCTCGCTGCACACGGGACATGCGCAGATATGTGTCTGGCTCAATGCCACGCGTGGGCTTGCCACAGACGCAGAGAAGGATCGGGTAACGGTACGAAGTTCGCAGCTCGTCACTGCCCGGTCTGAGCACCGGCTACAGAAAGCCACTTCATTGCTGGCGGTTGCCTCCACCAGGAACCGCCGTTCTGGATATATCGAGAAGCTGGAGGCGATTGTTTGCACCTGCTGTTCGAGGAGCAGCGGCTACAGGCCAACGCCAGTTCTGGCTATCAAAATAGGCGCTGTCCTACAGAAGAATCTTACGAGCTATAGCACCATTCCGAGGATTCTCCTGCCCCGGTGAACTCGGTTGCAATCTAGCCGAGCTCATGCGCCAAAGCAGATTTCGAGATCCGCATGGCCCGGCCATCCAGGGCACGCATATCTGTCTGCGCGGCAGAACGAAAACCTATCTACACGGAGAGCGGAATGAGTCGCTTGAACGGAAAATTTCCGCAACGATCAAACAATCGCCCAGCAAGCGCTGTCGATGCAACCTACGCAAGAGTGTTGGCTCTATACCAACGGCGTCAACTGAACCAGGCGCTGGAGCTTTGCCACAGCAAGCTATTGAAGTTGGCACCCCGGCATCCGGGTGGTTTGGTCTGCGCGGGCGTGATCTGCTACCTCAACAAAGACTTCCCTGCCGCAGAGCGCTATCTGACGTTGGCGGCGGCGAGAGAAGACAATGCCGACGCCTATACCAATCTGGCACTGACTCTCGCGGCCATGCATCGTCTGCCTGAAGCTGAGGAGGCCTATCGCCGTTCGCTGGCGTTGAACCCCGGTCAAGCGAACGCATGGAACAACCTGGGCAACATTCTTACAAGCAGCTTCAAGGCAGACCGGCAGGCGGAAGCGCTGGCGTGCTATCGGCAGGCGATCAAGGCTGACCGGACCTATGCCAACGCCTACAACAATCTTGGCCATGCCCTCGACACAGTCAATGGCGACAAGACCGCTGCGGAGGAGAGCTTTCGTTCGGCCATCGCCTGCAATCCTGGCTACCTGCAGCCACGCCTGAACCTCGCAGGAATTCTCGAAAAGACCGGCAGGGAAGTTGAGGCCCTGAGCTGCTTGCAGGAAGCGCTGGAACTGCAACCGGGCAATGTCGAGATCATCGGACGCATTCTGAGTCTGCGCCGAAGGCTGGCTGATTGGAATGCCACGCAACCATCGATCTGCGATTTTCTCGTATTGCTGGCACAGGGCGACGGCGGCGAAGTGTCGCCACTTGATATGCTGGCCTGGCCGGAATTCGATGCCGCAATGCAACGCAGGGTCGCCAGCCAGTTTGGACGTAAACGCTGGGCATCTGCACTGGCTGCCGATCCATTGGTGTCCTCAGTTGCCCGTGCGCACGATGGGCGTCTGCGTATCGGCTATCTGTCAGCCGACTTTCGTAACCACCCGGTCGCCCACCTAATCACCCAGGTCATTGCGGCCCATGATCGCAGGCACTTCCAAGCGCACCTATATGCCTATGGCCCAGAAGTCGACGATGCAGAACGACGCAGTCTGATTGAAGCCGCTGATCACTTCACGGTAATCAGCCGAATGGATGACTTGGAAGCCGCGCGGCGGATACGCGATGATCAGATCGATATCCTGATTGACCTCACCGGCTACACAACCCACGCCCGTCTGGGAATCTGCGCACTGCGTCCAGCCCCGGTCATAGCATCGTGGATTGGTTATATCGGCAGCTTGGGGGAGGCGCGGCTTGCCGACTACATCATCAGCGACGCAGTAGCCACGCCGCCTGAGCATGCCAGCCAGTTCAGCGAAGCCTTGGCGCTGATGCCCGAGTGCTTCCAGCCGAACAGTCCATTGATGCCAGTAGCGCTCCCGCCGACTCGCGAAGCGGAAAACCTGCCGATGGACGCGGTCGTCTTCTGCAGCTTCAATCAGGCCTTCAAGTTCACACCGCAGCTGTGGGATGACTGGTGCGAAATCCTGCGCCGCGTGCCGCAAGCCGTGCTGTGGATCGCACCTGGATCCTCCGAGATGATTCGCAGCAACTTGTTGAAGCAGACCGAGAAGCGCGGCGTAGCGCCAACAAGGGTAGTTTTCGCAGAACGCCAATCGCTCGCAGATCACCGTGCACGTATTGCCCTTGCCGATATTGCACTGGATACGTTCCCGTACAACTCAGGGGCAACGGCAAGTGATGTATTACGTGCCGGTGTTCCTCTGATCACCTGCATGGGGGAAACCTTCGTCAGCCGCATGGCGGGCAGCCTGTTGCACACCTTGGGCATGCAGGAACTTTGCACCACCCGTCGAGCTGACTATGTGTCGCTGGCCGTTGAACTGGCCAGCAATCCATCGAAACGGGAGGCAATCCGACGCAAGCTTGGCGAGCAGCTGAGCACTTCGGTTCTCTACCAGTCCGATAAATTTGCCGCGCAACTGGAGCAGTTGCTCCAGGCCATGCACGAGCAGGCCAAGGACGGACGGAGAGAAATCATCGATCTGAGTCGTCGCCCTGCCACGGCAGGGTAGTGACTGCCGCAGCGGAAGTGCTGGCGCCAGGCGGCACCGGGACACAACTCACGCTGTAGATATCCGGCGCAATCGCTTCGTGCCCGGCCATTCCCGTCCAGGGACCGGCTGCGGCACGCAGTCGCCCCTCCTCCTGGACGACAGCCGCGCTGGGCTGGCCTGGTTTGCTGGACCGCCGTCGCATCGTCCTGTCGAAGTGCATCAAGAGCTCGAGCACACACCTTTCCCATGATGTGTGCCTGGGAGCTCGAACTATCGGGGCATGTCCAACAGGTAGGCAGGAAAGCAAAGTCACGCCCTTCGGGCGCCACTTTGGTGAACTTCTGGACTCTGACCCGCCCAAAGCCAACCATGCCGGGCGGTTCACCAAAGTTGGGCGGCGCGCAACTTTGCTTGCTACCCGGGCGCACCTTTGGTGACGAACGGTTCTGGAGTTGCGGAGGACGAAGTAGCGCTGCTTAAGCGGGCATCCGAGCTGACCCGGCGCGAAGGGAGTGCGCAGTTGGCGCAAGAGTGGCCAGCTGCCGGGCAGCGATGCCGGCACGACGTTGCCGCTCGAATATGCTAGGGTTAAGCCATGTCCGCCCACCCATTCGTCCAGAGCTACAGCCGAATACCGGTCTGATCGCAACGATCATGCCCCTGTAGCTCAATGGGTAGAGCAGCGGATTTATATCCCGTCAGCGCCAGATAAGCGGCTTGTGCCGGTTCGAGTCCGGCCAGGGGCACCACGTGTCTGCGGCAAGAGGTCGCGCCGAGGGACGCACTCGCGGGCGATCCTCCCACGGCACGTGCGCTAAGTCACTCCCAACTCCTTCCGATCAAGCTGTAGCGAGTGCGCCAGCAGAGAGACTCGGCGTGGTGGTTGGACACTCCTCTGACGCTGCAGACTCAGACGGGAACATGACCAGTCATGCCCGCTCAAAGGCTGACACATGAACTTCTTCCTGGACACCAAACGGGCCGATGTGATCGGCAATGAACTGGTGAGCTGAGCCTTCGTCAGCGAAGACGGCAGGCACACCTGCTATGCAGAACGTGATCCGCTGCCCTCCGCCCCTACTGATCTCGCTGGCGTTGCCGTCTATCCGCTACTTGAACGCGGAACGTTAGCTGCTTCCGATCTGTTGATGACTGCTGCAGTGCGAGAGTTTCTCAGTGCAATTCCTCAGCCCGTCGTGTTCACTGACTACGCCAACGATGTGTCTCTGCTCAACTACGCGCTGGGTGGCTTCGAGCTACCCGAGAGCGTCGTCGATGCCTGTGGTCCCACACCATAATCTTTGACGACGCACGTCCTGAAGGACGTCACATTGAATCGCATTGTGGAGCGTTACTTCGCCACACATCGGAAAATGGCTGCGTTCAGACATCATGCCATCACAGATGCAGATGCGCCGCGCATGGCTAGTGTTCACCGACAAGGTGCCCACGCCCCACGGGGCGATTACCACCGAATCGATAGGGTGACAGCCACGTAGTAGCCAGAGTGGACGCCCAAGCCCGCGTAGTAGAGCCGGGCAGGAGTATCGCCGACGCTATGTCGGCGACCGCAGTCAATGAAGGCGTTGCCTGTAGAGGTGGTGACGACAAGGGTTTCGGTAGTCGCTAGCCCACATCAGACCGAGAAAACGAGCCGATACACTAATGAAAGTTTTTCTTTAAAAATCATAATCTTGCATGGAAACTTGAATCCGAGTAGGGTCGTGTGGAGACACCTTGGAGGAGATGTGAAGTGCCAGCAACTCACTGAGTGAGGCCAAAAGAAAAGCCCGAGAGTGGACGCTCTCGGGCCTTCAGAATGCGCGCTTTGGACGGCTCGCGCATTTAGCCTCGCTCGTCCCTAAAAAAATGTCAAGTCCGCTGTGGCTTGAGGACGAGTCGATGAAAGAGCGACGTAGCGAAGCCGATGACCTAGTCATACGGCAGAGAGTCTATGAACGAATTCAGCTTCCTCTGTCCGCGCAGGCGGATCTTGAGGCTGCGATCAAGTCCTTGCCTGGCCGCCGAGTGGGGAGAGGAGCTCTCCGCAATGTTGTCACACAGACCACCTTCGAGAAGAGCCACTGCGCAATTGATTCTGAAAGTCATTCCGTGGAGCTCGTGCGTCAACTCGAGTGCGACCTCGATCCCACCGTTGTCAGCGTCTACACGCAAGTGCCAATAGCTGGAATCATTCGTACTCTGCCTAACGGAAGGCGACATGTGTCCAGCGCTCACCTCGATCTCCTTGTCTTCTACGAAGATCGAATACAGGCCGAGGAATGCAAGAGTCTCGGATGGCTGCAGCAGAAGGTCGCGGAAAAGCACGGCGACTGGTTGATGCAGGATGGGCGATATGTACATGGCCCATATCGTAAATGGGCACTTGCACGAAGCATCAACCATGTTGTCTGGTCGCCACCAGAGCATTCAGCAAGGTACCGCGCAAACCTGTTGATGATGCATCAGGTCCTGACTTCAAACGTCTCCGAGGAATTCGTAGAGCGCTCCAAGGCGATCATGAACTGCTTTTCGGAAACTGGGGCTCGCACCGCCAGCGCAGTGATGAAAGATCATCCTGGTACGTCCGTTCGTCACATCATCTACCTACTCGCAACTCACCAGCTGTACGCGCCGCTGATTAGCTGTCGAATCCACGACGAGAGGACATTGATCAGCAGAGACCGAGCGTCGATGGCTGCGTTTGATGACCATTGGCTCGCCAGGCTCACCTGCGCCTACTCTGACCCTGCCATAGACGACCTACTGCTCACCTGCACAGACAAGGCGAAAGAGTTCGCTCTGGCGAGGATGGCGCGCATCAACGACATGCTCGCGGGGAAGATAAAGAAGACGAAAGCACTAAGAAAGCTAGAATCTAGGCTTCGCAAACCCGAAGATCCGAACGCACTAGCTCCACTCATCCCAAACTTTTCGAACTGCGGTAACCGTGTGCCAAGGCTCTCCGCGGAACAACAGCAGCTCGTTAGCGAAATCGCTTGGCGTTGGGCGAATGGGGAGTTCGCGAAGAAGCTCCACGCACTCACTGAACTACATACGGAATCCGATGCCCGAGGAGTACCTTCGGTTTCCAGGACGACACTATACAAGGCACTGAGCGGCACAGATCCAGAGAAGCGGGCTCTTAAGTCCGGCGGAATGCGTGGCTATCAGAGCCAGGCACGCATGTCGGAACCACTTCATCGTACGGAGCCCACGGCACTAGCCGGTCACACCGTGCACATCGACGCCACTGCTCTCGATGTTAGGGGGATTCTTAACCTTGGCGAAGATAGCGCAGTTGATCGAGCTTGGGTGATGGTTATGCGCGATGTGCATGGCCTCCCTCTGGCCTTCTCAGTGACACTCGGGAAACCTAGGACTCAGAGCATAACGCTCCTGTACCGCGACTGCGTAGCACGACACGGCGAACTTCCGACCTCTGTCTACTGTGACCGAGGCACGGAGAACCAGAGTAAATGGCACAGTGCGTTCGCGCGCTCGCGCTTCCAACTAAACTACACGCCTACGGCAGCATCACGCTTCAACAGTCCTGCTGAGAACATCCTCAACTACATCAACATTGACATCTGTCACTGGATGGACGGGAACACACTTCCTGACCGGTATGGACGTGCCGTAGATGGTCGATTCAAGAGCGTTCGTACGGCACGTCACGCTTTCCCTGCAATCTACAAGGCGATTGAGCACTACCTGTTCGAGGATTTCGCCGAATCCCCAAATTCCAACGGCGCCTCATTCCGTAGCGACTACTCGGAACGACGTGAACACCTTGGCCTGGGAGGAAGGCCCTGTGCTTTTGATGACGCATTTCTCATCGCCACTTCAGTTCCACGATCAAAGTACAAAGCCTCGGAGAAGTTCGGGATTCGGCTGACTGAGGGGAAGTATCTCAACCAAGACATGCAGAATGCCCTGCGTCACAGAAAGCCGTGTGACGTCCGCTCAGATTGCACGAACCCATCGCTTGTCTGGGCGAGGATTGGGAGTCAGTGGTTCAAGGCGTTAAGGAGTGATGCCGCAGACACCTTTGATATGACAGATTGCCAGAAAATCGCAAAGCATTGGGCTGGACCGACGATCAGTTCGCTGCGTCGAGTTCATCGAGAAGAAGCCGCCAAGAGGAGACTCATCCGCGCAAGGCGCGAGCTGGAGAGCCTAGTCAACGCCAAGCGTGGCACCAATCAGATCACAGAGCAGGCCACGTCCAGCGCTAGTACTGTCGAAAAAACCTACCCCGATACAGACATCACATCGCTAGACGAGTATGAGGATCTCTAAGTGACCAGAGTCTTCAAGCATCCGCTCGGCGAAGACGCAGCCGACAAACTCAGCAATGCGATAAGAAGCTGCCTGCCTGGTCACATCATTGCGCTTGTCGGGATCGGTGGGACTGGAAAGAGCACGGTCATCGCTCGGGTCTGCCGGGAGATGTTCGGCCAAGCCTCAATGTGGAAAAGCAATGTCACTCCTGTGGCACGCGTGATGGCAGTTCTCCCAGACAAGGCCTTCTTCAGCCCTCTTGCGTTTGTAACATCTATCAAGAAGCAGATCATGTTTCCTGACATCCGCTGGCTCGGCCAGGGCGACAACATGGCCTCAAATGAGTGGATTGCCGAGCTCGACTCTGAGATTCAGACGGCGATGCGGGTGATACCCACCACTCGACGTTCCGCTGAAAGGGAGGAGTGGGCGCATGCGGTCGATTTGGTTCGGAGCAATGGGGTCGAACTTGTGATCGTCGAGCATGCGAATGCTTTGCTTAAGAATCACAAGGACACAACCCCTGCGCAGCACCTTCAGAACCTAATGTCATGGGGTGAGACGGCAGGGGTTCGTATACTTCTGGTTGGCGTCGAGACCCTTCCTGACTTGTGGCACGCCTCGTCGGAGCTTTCCAGGAGGGTTGCAAAAATCTGGTTGCCTCCATACTCAATAGAGACTGAGGAAGACACACGAGTTTTTGCATCCGTGATGTCAAACATGCTCAACGACTATCAGCATGATAGAAACATTCTAAGACGCATCAAAATGATTCATGCTGCGACCGGCGGGATCATCGGACAGGCGCGCAGACTGTTTGAAGACGCGAGCAAGCACAGGTCTGCGTGTCTGACAGCCGAGGCCGTCAGACAGTCGGTGCAGCCCGCAGACGCTATCGAGAGTATCTGGGCCTCGATAGCCACCTTCAATAGAATCCGATTTCCTGCAGATGACAGCGCGCTCATGAAGGCAAAGGCACTAGGTATAGCGCTGGGGCGCTCTCCGTGACTTGGCGCCCTTTCCCGAGCGACGACCTGCTCAATTCCAACTCGGTGATGGTGGAGTCTCTGCACTCCTGGATCGCACGTCAGTCCGCCCGTTGTGGCTATAAAATGAGTTCTGTTTACAACTCCCTAGGGCTCTCGCGTTCAAGCCAGTGGCCGTCGGTGATGGATGGATTGTCGCCGCTAGGGGCACAAACGTTTGAGACGCTCGCCCGACTCACCAACTCATCAACCATTCGAAGAGGCACTCTCTACAGCCTTAACGCAATCGCCAGTAGAGGGTTTCAAGGACATAATCCACAGCGACTTCGCTGGTGCCCGATGTGCTTGTCCTCGAAGCTGCATGAACCCTATCAGCCTCTTGTCTTCACGTTGAAGGGCTGCAGCGTATGCCCACGTCACGGCTGCGATATCCTTGAGCGCTGCCTCAACTGTAGTGCACCCCAATGGAGAAGCTGGTATCCGTCTAAGTGGTCAATCTGCCACAAGTGCGATAGTACCTTGACTGTGCCACCGACATTCACCAGGAGGAACCGTTATGAACTATGGGTACAGGGGCAGTGCGAGCATCTAATAGAGTTTTTCTGCGTTGCAGATAGGGAGCCAGTAGAAGGTGCTTCCGTGAGAAGTTTCTTAGAGTGTGTCACCGGGCCTGCGCGTGAGGATCGACGTGCTATTGGATTCATTTCACTCGCACATAACCTCTTACGTGGAAAGGGGGGCATCACCTTACCAACCTTGATGATGCTCGCTGCGGGCTATGGAACCAACGTTGTGGAGATCCTGCACCGGCCAATGGAGGCGGCCGCCGCTCCTCTCTTCCCTCCGTGGCGCTGCAAGCGTTCGATCGATACGATCATGCGAGTTCCTGAGCTGGAGGCTGCCGTTAAATCGATCGCGCTTGATTACCGATGGTTTCATAGCAACGGTTACGTCCCTTGTAATGCCACGGTGGCGAAAGCGCTTGGGATCGACGTCCCCCCGCTTTCAGTAGCGGGGCCCTTTAGAGTCCAGATTTAATCGTAGCGGCTTTGGCCGCCAACTGTTGGGCATAGGCGGCCGGTGTCAGGCCGCCTAAGATC
>NZ_JBRREF010000031.1:0-50669 GCF_056760135.1 Stenotrophomonas sp. STEN023
GGGGGCGGGGGGGGCCGCTCAGACCCCCCCCCCCCCCCCCCCCCCCCCCCCCCCCCCCCCACCCAAACCGTGCGGGGCCTGCCGGGTTTGGCCCGCCCCTGGCCCGCCAAGGCGCTATCCCGGCAATGCCCCTGCCGAGCATGGCTCGGCACTGCAGACAAAAAAAAGCCCCGCTAAGCGGGGCTTCTCATCAGCGCGCCATCGCGCGGGTCTGTTCCAGTTCCACCTGGAGCGTAGATGCCAGCTCGTCCCTGGCAACCTCAAACTGCTGCTCGCGGAGCAGATCCTTGACCGCAACCACACCGCGCGCCAGCTCATCCTCGCCGGCCAACACCACAAAGCGAATGCCCGCCTTGGCCGCGTACTGGAACTGCTTGCCGATCTTCTTCGGCTCCATCTGCACTTCGGTATTGATGCCTCCGGCACGCAGGCGACGGGCGATATCCAGCGACTGCGGCATTGCTGCCTCGTCCATCAACGCCACCATCGCATGCACGCTGCTTTCGGCAATGCCATCGATCAGGTTGGCCTCGCGCAGCTGCCAGAACAGACGGGTCAGGCCGATCGAGATACCAACACCCGGCAGCTTGGACTTGGTGTAATGGCTTGCCAGGTCTTCGTAACGACCGCCCGAGCAGATCGAACCGATCTGCGGGTGATCAACCAGACTGGTCTCGTAAACGGTACCGGTGTAGTAATCCAGGCCGCGGGCGATGGAGAAATTCAGGCAATACGCGGTTTCCGGCACGCCCAGCGCCTTCACCAGCTCCAGCACTTCACGAAGCTCGGCGGCACCGGTGCGCAGCGACTCGCTGGCCGAATCACCTGCAGCTGCCAGTACCGCGTCAATCTGCACCAGCGCATCAGAATGCGAGCTGGAACGGACTTCGACAAAGGACAGGATGCGCTCGACGGCGTCAACCGGCAGGCCGAAATCGGGGCCAACCAAGGTTTCACGCACGTAATCCGGGCCGCGCTTGTCGAGCTTGTCGACTTCACGCAACACCAATGCCTGCTGACCGGCATCCACAACACCCTGCGCTTCAAAGAAACCACGCATCAGCTTGCGGTTGTTCAACTGCACGGCGAAGTTGCCGATACGCAGTTCGGAGAACACCGCGTAGATCACCGCCAGAACTTCAGCGTCATAACGGATGCTCAGCGTGTCCTTGCCGATCACATCGACGTCGCACTGGTAGAACTCGCGGAAACGGCCGCGCTGGGCACGCTCACCACGGTAGACGCGCTGCATCTGGTAGCGACGGAACGGGAACGTCAGGTCGTGCTCATGCTCGGCTACATAGCGGGCCAGCGGCACGGTGAGATCAAAGCGCAGGGCCATCTCCGGCAGCCCGCCCTTGTCGGCCGATTCGGCCGCATTGGCCAGCGCACCGGTGGACTGCACGAAATACACCTGGCGCTCGGTCTCGCCACCTGATTTGGTCAGCAGCACATCGGATAGCTCGAACACCGGGGTCTCCACCGGCAGGAACCCGAAGCGCTCGTAGTTGCGGCGGATGACGTCCAGCATGCGCTGGAACGCGATCTGCTCGCGCGGCAACAATTCCATGATGCCGGGCGGGGTACGGGGCTTGATCACGGGCAAAACTCCTGCAACTCAATGGGGAAACGGTCGCCAATTCTAGCCGCACGCCGCCCGTCTGGCCGCATGAAGTATAATTTAGGACATTATTCCCCCCTGTCCTAGTCATGTCCCGGCCAGCCCAAGGCTCCGAGCAATCCCCTGTGTCGTCCGTTGCCAACGAAGGCAATGGCGTGCGTGAGTGCCTGCAATGCTCGGTCCGCCACCTGTCCGTGTGCTCTGCCCTGTCCTGTGATGAGGTGCACGCACTGGAGCAGATCACCGTCTCCACGCCAGTAACCATGGGTACCACGCTGGCCCGTGCCGGCGAGCCGCGCACTTATGTCTATACAGTAACCGAGGGTGCACTGCGCCTGGTCAGGACCTTGGCCGACGGCCGTCGCCAGGTGAACGGCTTCGTGCTGCCCGGCGATTACCTGGGCCTGAGCGGCAGCGACCACCACCGTTACGACATCGAAGCCATCGCCGACAGCCGGGTCTGCCGGGTGCCGACCACACAGATGCGCGACCTGCGCCAGCGCTACCCGCATCTGGAACGCAAGCTGCTGCAGCGCGCCTGCCAGGAGCTGGATGCAGCCCAGGACAACGCGCTTGCACTGGCCCGCCTGCAGCCGCCGGAGCGGCTTGCCGATTTCCTGTTGCGGCTGGCGGCCCGTGAGGCAACCTTGAATGGGCGCAGCAGCAACCGGGTGTCGTTGCCAATGGGCCGCGGCGATATCGCCGACCACCTTGGTCTGACCATGGAAACGGTAAGCCGCACCTTCACCAAGCTGCGCCAACAGGGGCTGATAGCCCTGCCGCATCTGAATGTGGTGGAGATCCTGGATTTCGCTGAGTTGCAACACCTGGCCAACGACGAGTTCTGAGGCTTCACCAGTAGAGCCGAGCCATGCTCGGCTGAGGCATTACCGCTGAAGCCCCCTGCCGAGCTCGGCACTGCATGCGCAGCCGCCCCTTTTTGTGGGAGCGGCGCAAGCTGCGAAGCTCGTACAGTTGCGGAAGGCAGGAATCATTGGCCGCCAAGCGATACCGGCTTCCAGGCTTACGCCGCTCCTACAACCGGGGTTGTCGGTGAGGCCTCTTGCCGAGCATGGCTCGGCACTACGGGCTGGGTTTAGAGCAGCTTTTGGCGCAGTGCTGCGTAGTCCGGTGCGCAAGGCTCGGCGTGGGCTGGACGCTTGAGCAGCTCTGCCAGCGCTGGCGGAACTTCCACCTCGCGACCAATCAGCGGCTCGACCACCGATTCGAACTTGGCCGGATGCGCGGTCGCGGCCACTGCCCAATGCTGGTCCGCGGCTGCACTACCACTGGCGCGCAACTGTTCCAACACCTGCACTGCGGTGGCGGTATGCGGGCAGAAAACTTCGCCGTACGCGTCATAGCGATGCGCAATGGTGTCGCGGATGGTGGCATCGTCCACCGCCTGCGAGGTGAAGGCGGCGCGCAGTGCTGCGTCATCGCCCTTGTACAGCCAACGCAGACGCTCGAAGTTACTCGGCGCGCCCACATCCATGGCATTGGCCAGCGTAGCGACGCTTGCTTTGGGGACGTAATCACCCCCGTTGAAATAGTCCGGCAACACGCCATTGGCGTTGGTCGCCAACACGATCCGCCCCAAAGGCACACCGAGTGCACGCGCCATCACCGCCGCCATCGCATTCCCCAGGTTGCCGGTAGGGATGACGAAATTCAACAACGAGCCGTGCGCAGCCTGATGGCTGAGCGCGGCATGTGCGTAATAACTCATCTGCGGCAGAAGGCGGCCGAGGCTGATGCTGTTGGCTGAACTCAACGGCACCTGCGCCTGCAGCGTGCTATCGCTCAGCGCCTGCTTGGCCATGGCCTGGCAATCATCAAACGAACCAGACACACGCAGCGCTCGGATATTGCCGCCAAGGCAACCAAGCTGATGCGCCTGACGCGGCGACACGCGCCCATCCGGATACAACACCACGACCTGCAGGTTGGGCTGGTTGTGGAACGCGGCGGCAACCGCGGCACCGGTGTCGCCTGAGGTGGCGACCACGATCGTCAGCGGACGCTCCTGCCCCGCACGCAACCGCGACAGGCTGGCAGCGAGGAAGCGTGCACCGAAATCCTTGAATGCTGCCGTTGGGCCATGGAACAGCTCCAGCACATGATCCCGAGGTGTCGCCAAAGCCTGCAGCGGCGCAGGGAAATCAAAGGCTTCGTTGCAGATCGTCGGCAGATCGGTTGCCAAGGCGTCATCTGCGAAGAACGGCTGCAGCAGCCCAGTGGCGGTCGCAGCGAGCGTATCGCCCATCTGCAGATTGCGTGCTGCTGGCATCTGCTCGGGTACGTACAAGCCCCCATCTGGCGCCAAGCCAGCGGCAATGGCCTGACTCAGCGTGGCGGCGGGCGATGCATTGCGGGTGGAGATGAAGTTCATTCGGAAATCCGCGAAAAGGTTGGTGTACTGCATTTGACTCAAGGACTGCGCAGGCGTCTCCCTCACCCCAGCCCCTCTCCCGCAGGGAGAGGGGTTATCAGGCTCAGAGCAGTCGGGCGCCGGGACTGTTGATCGGGCTCACCCAGCTCTGGCTGTCGAAACCTGCGGCAGCGAACGCTGCCTGCACCTTTGGCGCCGCGGCCAATGCGGCGTCACGTTCTTCAAACCAGGCAAATACGCTGGGACCGGCACCAGAGATGCTGGCACCCATTGCACCTGCAGCCAGTGCGGCTGCCTTGGCCGCATCGAAACCAACGATCAAGGGCGCGCGCCGCGGCTCGATCAGAACATCGGCCAGACCCGCACGCACCAAACCCGCATCGCCGGCATGGCAACCAGCGAGCACCAAGGCCAGATTGCTGCTCTGCGCGACAAACTCATTCAGCGCATAGCTGCCCTGCAGTGCCTCGCGTGCACGCCGCGTTTCCAACAGCGCGTCCGGATGCACCAACAAGCTATGCCAATGCGCAGGCACCGGCACCGGCACCAAACGCTCCAGCGTTGAAAGCACCAAGCCACCCAGGAACATCGGGCCAAGGTTGTCACCGTGGCGGCTGCCACTGGCAACTGCTTCACCGTCCAGCGAGTACCTGTACAACTGTTCTCGACTCAACGGCACATCCAGCAAGGCATTGGCTGCAACCAACGCCGCTACACAGGACGCAGCCGACCCGCCCATGCCCGAACTCAACGGTATGCCCTTGTCGATCTCCACCTCGAAGCCGAACGGCAGCGCCAAAGCCTCGCGCAGGGCGATCAGCGCCGCACCTGCAGTATTGCTGGGCGCGTCCAGCGGCAGCTCCACCGCTGCACCACGAATGGCGACAATGCGCACTTCCGCTGCATCGATGCGGCGCACTGTCACTGTGTCGCCAACATCTGGAACCGCATAACCCAGCAGATCAAAGCCGACTGCCACATTGGCCACCGACGCCGGCGAAAACGCCCGCGCCTGACGTGCACCAGAACCCGTCACAGCATCACTCACAATCGCGCTCCCTCGCCCGCTGCCACACGCAGCACATCAGCAAACA
This sequence comes from Stenotrophomonas sp. STEN023, assembly GCF_056760135.1. NCBI lineage: Bacteria > Pseudomonadati > Pseudomonadota > Gammaproteobacteria > Lysobacterales > Lysobacteraceae > Stenotrophomonas > Stenotrophomonas sp. STEN023. Next base: position 5,108 of record NZ_JBRREF010000031.1, read on the forward strand.
CACCAGCTGCCGTTACTTCCGGGCCCGCGCCCGGACCCTGCACTACCAAGGGATTGTCGCAGTAACGACGGGTGGTGAACTGCACCACGTTGTCGGTCAAGCGCAGGTTGGCAAAGGCGTGATCGGCAGGCAGCTCAACCAGCCCAACGCTGGGCTGCTGCCCGGGTTTGAACTGCGCCACATAACGCAGCACGTTGCCGCGGGCGCGCGCATCGGCCAAACGCTGAGCGAAGCTTGCATCCACCTCATCGAGGCGCGCCATGAAGTCGTCGACGCTGGCTTGCTGCAGCGCTGCAGGCACCAGGCTCTCCACGGCCACATCTTCCAGACTCAGTTCGTAGCCAGCTTCGCGGGCAAGAATCACCAGTTTGCGCGCCACATCAACACCGGACAGATCATCACGCGGATCCGGCTCGGTGTAGCCCATGCCGCGCGCCTGCGTGACCAGTTCGGAGAACGGCACGCTGCCATCGTACTTGTTGAACAGCCAGGCCAGCGTGCCGGAAAAAATGCCGGCTATCGCCGTCACGTCGTCACCGGTATCGACCAGATCCCGCAAAGTGGTTATCACCGGCAAGCCAGCACCCACCGTCGCCTCGTAGCGAAAGCGTGCGCCGGTGGAAGCCGCCGCCTCACGGATCGCCTGATAGCGCGGCAGCGGGCCGGAACCGGCCTGTTTGTTCGGCGTGACCACATGGATGCCGGCGGCCAGCCAACCGGCATAGCGATCAGCCACTTCGGCACTGCCGCTGCAATCGATGATCAGCGTATGCGGCAGACGCGCCGACAGCAGGTGTTCGGTGAACAGATCAAGATCATTCGGCAGCGCCGCCGAATCGAACGCGGATTTCCAGTTGCCGTGCATACCACGCTGGTCGAGCACCATGCGATTGCGCGAGGCAACCGCACGCAGGCGCAGATCCAGCTTGGCCCTGGCCAGCAGCGCGGCTTCGGACGCATATAGCTGCTCAAGCAAGGCCGCACCGACATTGCCCGGCCCGATCAGGCCGACCGAGAAAGTCTGCGGCGACAACCAGAAGCCGGCGTGCGCCGCACGTAGCGCCTTGGTTGCATCACAGGCCTCGATGGCGACCGAGATATTGCGCTCGGACGAGCCCTGCGCGATGGCCAGGATATTGACCTGCGCACGCCCCAGCGACTCGAACAGGCGTGCGGCGACGCCGGGCTGTCCGGTCATGCCATCACCCACCGCTGCAAGCACGCTCACCCCGCTGGTGAGCTGCACGCGTTGCACCTGGCCTGCGGCCAACTCGTGCGAGAAGGCTTGGGTAAGCGCGTCACGGGCGAACTCGGCCTCGGCCTGCTTCACCACGCAGCAGATTGAATGCTCGGAGGACCCCTGCGAAATCATCACCACCGATACGTGCGCATTGCGCAGCGCCGAGAACACCCGTTCAGCTGTGCCCGGCACGCCGATCAGGCCGGTGCCTTCGACGTTCAGCACGGCCAGGTCCGCACTCAGCGTCAAGCCTTTGATCGGGCCATTGCTGGAGCTATCGGCGGTGATGCGGGTGCCCGGATGATCTGGACGGAAGGTGTTGCGGATGATGATCGGCAGACCGCGCTCGATGGCCGGTGACATGGTCTGCGGATGCACCACTTTTGCGCCGAAGTACGCCAGCTCACAGGCTTCGTCATAGCTCAACGCATCCAGCTGCACGGCTTCGGGCACCACCCGCGGATCAGCCGAGAGCACGCCATCAACGTCGGTCCAGATATGCAGTTCATCGGCGGCGAACAAGGCCGCGAAGATTGCGCCGGAGAAGTCACTGCCGTTGCGCCCCAAGGTGGTGATGTTGCCCTTGCGATCGCGCGCAACAAAACCAGTTACAACCAGGCGCTGCGACGGATGCGCATCCCGCCACAACGCGAGTTTGGCAGCGCTGGACTTCCAATCGACATCCACGCCCAATTCGCCATGGTTGACCACCAGCACGTCACGCGCGTCCAACACATCGGCGTCTTCGCCAAGTGCCTGCAGGTGATGGCCCAGCAGGTGGGCCGAGAACACCTCGCCCAATCCCTGTACACGATCCAGTACTTCCTGCGGCAATTCGCCGATGACCGCCAACGCGGCCAGGATCTCGTGCAGACGATCGAAGCGCGCATCCAGCCATTCAATGGTTGCCCCGGAATGTTCGCCCAACAACGCGGCGGCAGCGCCACGGTGGCGCGCCCGCAACTCGTGCCAACGATCATCCCACTCCGGATCCGCAGCAGCCGCGGCCTTGGCCAAACCAATCAATGCGTCGGTCACGCCCTTCATCGCCGACACCACGGTGACCTGCACTGTCTCGTCGCGGGCCAGCAGCAGCTGCGCTACATGGCGGTAGCGCTCGGCGTCGGCCACGGAAGTGCCGCCAAATTTGTGCACGACGGTACGAACGGCAAGGTTCGCGGCGGGATCGGCGGGGGATACAGCAACTGACGACATCGGAAGAACCTCGGCTGGAGGCCCCGACACGCATCTGGATGGGGTTCCCCCGCATCCTGATCCGGGTGCGGGGCCGTTATTTTCGGAAATTACGCGAAGACGACGGACCGCACCGGGCTAATGGTGACGGTAATAGTGGTGGTGGTAATGGTGGCGCCGGGCCCAGGCACGCCGACCCGGCCGCCAAAGGGCGACTGCGAGGTAACGGCGAAGGGCTGCGAGCTGTTCATGGCATTCAAGAGACAACAGCCGGGATCAGGCTGTCAAGTGCTGCGATGCAAAAACGCAGATAAAGGCAACGTCGGCCAAGCTGCGGCTAAAAGTTGCAAATGTCATCAAGCGCGAACGTCGGGCATCTCACCGGCAAGCAGCGAGCAATACCCTTGCCGACGCGGTTGAGCCGGTCGGCACGCAGACCGGAGCCGCCGCCAGTCGCCGCCAGACGAAAGAACGAGGTTGAACTGGCTTTCGCTCCCTGACTGCGCGGATTCCTCAGGCAGAAGTCGCCACTGCTACCTTGGGCCGGTGCGCCGCAGCGCTCCAGATCACCCCAGCAAGAAGGCACAGGGCAGCAACGACCTCGATAGCCACCGGCCAGCGCTGCTGCCACAGGAAGCCGTAAACCAGGCCGAACAAGGTCTCGAACACGATCATCTGCCCGCCCAGGGTCAATGGCAGGGCGCGACTGGCGCGGTTCCAGCAGGCGTTGCCCAGGATGGATGCAAACACCGCAACGGCGGCGGCCATCGCCCAGAAACCTGCCCACTCGCGACCGCTATGCCCAGCGCCGCCATCGGCGAAGGCCAGCGGCGCCAGCAACAACGCCAAGCCACCGGTTGCCACACCGGTCAACAACGACCAGTCGTGCCCGGATACATCCGGCACCTTGGCCAACCAGCGGGTGTTACCAATCGAATAGGCCGTCCATGAGACCAGTGCGCCGACCCCACACAGCAGCCCGATCAGCCGCTGTGCGCTGCTGGAGTGCACATGCGTGGAGGCGATGGCCTCATAGCCCATCAGCACCACCCCGGCCACGCACAACGCCAATGCTGGTGCCAGCCGCGACAGCGGCACCGCGCCCGGCTCGCGGGCGCCGGCCACGGCCACCAGCACCGGCACCATGCCGACGATCAACGCCGCAGCACCACCCCCACTCCACTGCACGCAGATCGAGAGCAGAACGAAATAGATCAGATTGCCGAGCAGACTCAACCAGGTCAGCGCGGTCCATTCGGCCTTGCCGATGCGCGCCCGCAGCGCCGGCCAGCGTGGCACCAGCAGGATTACCGCGATCAATCCGTAAACGAGATAACGCGCGGCAGCCAACTGCAGCGGCGAGAAGTCCACCAGCACAGCCGGTGCCAGGAACACCAGCCCCCATAGCGCGCCGGAGGCCACGCCGTTGCCGACACCAAACCACATCCGATCTTTCATCACTCCACCCAACGTCAAAATGCCCAGCCAGCATCCAAGTGCCGACCCGGCATGTATTGTCCCAAGCTGCGCGGCGCTGGGCTCAAACTACGCGTCCAGGCCACGCCGATAGCGGCCAGGAGTGGTTCCGAGCGTGCGCCGCATGGCCCGGGTCAAAGCACTCTGGTCGGAGAACCCCGCCTGCTGGGCGACCTGCGCTACAGACAAGCTGCCTTCCAGCAACTTGCCTTGCGCCCATTGCAGACGCTGTTGCTGCAGCCATTGCCCCGGCGTAAGGCTGAACCGGCGCTTGAACGCACCATGCAACGCCGTCAGGCCCATGCCCGCCACCTGCGCCATACGCGTCAGCGGCCACGCCTGACCAGGCGCGCCACGCACCTGTCCGCACAACCGCCGCAGGCCGACGCTGTCGCCCATTGGTTCGGGCTGATCGGCAAACAAGCAGTCCAACAGCAGCGGCAATACATGCCTGGCAACGGGCGCGGCCACCGCATGACCGTCACCTGCACCGATGTCGACGAACTCAAGCAAGCTGCGCGCCGCCGCTGGAATTGCCAGAAATGGGCGTTTCCGCCCGTGATCCAACTGTGAGCGTTCCAACAAGGCACTGTCACAATCCACGATCAGAAACCGGTTCTGTCCATTCCCTGCCTGTACATGCGCCGCCCCCGGAACAATCAGAGCACCTTGCAGGGCATCAAGGCGACCGCCGCGCCCATCGACCTCCAACTCCAGACTGCCCCGTAACGGCAACACCAGCTGCAGATGGTCATGGCTGTGCGAATGGCCGGCCGGGCCATAACTACGAAAATTCAGGGCTTCACCGCATTGCATCGGCATGCGCACCGGGGCTGGCTGGCGCTTGCAGCTGCTGCCACAAGCCGCGCGGAATGATGGTGACCCCGACACGATTCGAACGTGCGACCTGTCCCTTAGGAGGGGACCGCTCTATCCAGCTGAGCTACGGGGCCAAAAGAAGGACGCCAAGATTACAGGCAAGCGCCCCGCCCAGCCAGTAGTTCCCGCGCAGCGAATAGCCCCAGGCCATTCAAGGCCTCGTCAAGAACCACCTTCAACGCACACCCTGGCCTGCGTTTTCCCCAGAACCACGCCATACCCGACTCGCTTCACGTCGACGTGGTTCGCACCAGCACTGGTCGAACTCGAGCAGTGCGGGCAACGCGAAGGGCTCAATTGATGAAAATCACCTGCAAGTTTCAGACAAAACCTAGTCCAGGCACCCCGTCGCCCTCCCTACAATTTCTGCGGTCGTCTGCGAGCCGCAACCGCTCGCTTCAGCAGATGCCCAGGTAACCGCGCGCGCCTACGGCCCGTCGGCAGAGCCCCCCAAACGCAGCCGCTTCCAGCGGAAGATGAGAACCAGCAATGAAGAAATCTTTTTACGCACTGACCCTCGCCGCGCTTTCGTTCCCGGCAATTGCCCAGGACCCGCCGGCGTTTGAGCAGCCTGCCGCCCCCCAGGAAGCTGTTGCACCCGACGAACAGCCCGCAACCGAGGCACCGGCGCAGCAGGAAATGCAGAGCTTCTCCGACACCGTTGCCACCGAAGAGGCCGCTGCAACCGGCGAAGCCGGCCTGCACGAGGCCGAGGTCAGCACCGAGCTGGCAGGCACCGAAGCAGCCACCAGCGCTGCCACTGGCAGCCTGAGCACCGGCATGTTGGTTGGCGCCGGCATCGCTGCCAGCGCACTGGTCTATGCCGTGGTCTCCAACAACGACGACGGCAATGGCGGCGGAACCAAGACCCCGGGCCCGACCGGCACCAAGTAACTCACTACCAGCATCTGTCAACGCCCCTTGCCCGCCATCGCGCCGGCAAGGGGTGCATATAGCCCGACTCGGGCCAGGAATACATAATGAACTGCAAGCGTCTTGTCGCCCCCTTGGCGCTCGCGTTGTTACTCACCGGCTGCGCGCTCGCGCCGGGGCAGCACCTACGCAGCAATGCACCAGCACATGGCGGCCAAACCGTTACCGACAGCGACGTCGAGTTGCTGCCGATCACGCCCAAGCTGATCGCGATGGAGCGCGCCACGCGCGATACCGATGCACTGCCAGCTGCACTGCTCCGTTACCGGCCCGCTCCATATCGGATCGGCGCAGGCGACATGCTCTACATCACGGTTTGGGACCACCCAGAACTCACTGTGCCCGCAGGCCCTCAGCAGCAACTGAATGCTGCCGGTCGCCTCGTGCAATCGGATGGCGCAGTCTTTTACCCATACATCGGCAAAGTCAGCGCGGCAGGCAAAACCCCCGGCGAGCTGCGCGAGGAACTCACCACCAAACTTGCACGCTATATCGAAGCGCCGCAGGTGGATGTGTCCATGCTCAGTTACGCCAGCCAGCGCGTCTGGGTCACCGGCGCTTCGCGACAGCCGGCAACCATTCCGCTGACTATCGTGCCGTTGACCTTGAATGACGCCATCAGTCAATCCGGTCTGGACCCGACACAAGCGGACTTGTCCAGCGTGCGCCTAAGCCGCGAAGGCGTCAGCTACATCGTTGACCTGGAGTTGATGGGCCGTATCGGCGGCAACACCACCATCTTCCTGAAAGCAGACGATCAGATTCACTTGCCATATCTGGATCGCAAAGAGGTCTATGTTGTCGGCGAGGTCAACCAACCCGGCGCGATGAGCTTCAGAACCGGGCGCATCTCGCTGAGCCAGGCATTGGGTCGCGCACGCGGCTTGATACAGACCACATCCAACGGCAACGCCATCTATGTGATCCGTGGCTCCAGCGATCTGCATAACGCGCCCTCCCAGGTCTTCCACCTGCAGGCCAGGTCACCGGCTGCGTTCGCCATTGCCAGTCAATTCGAGTTGAACCCAGGCGATGTGGTGTTTGTCGGCGCAGCCGGCGTTACTCGCTGGAGCCGCTTTGTGAATCAGCTGCTGCCCTTCACCGCGATTCTCAGCAATGCGGCCAGCGCACACAGCGATCTGGACAACAACTGAGGTCCATCTTGATGCGCAAGGATGCCGCTGTAGTGGTGCGAATGACGCGCCCGCTGACAGCTGTCACAACGTTGGTTGTCAGCCTTTTGTTGGCTGGTTGCGGCGCAGTTGCCCAAGCCAGCCTGAAAAGTGTTGGCATTGCCATGCGCGGCAAGTCTGATGTCGCCATAGATGCAAATGCCGTCGCCAACAGTCGCTTCGCTCAGATCAAGGCCTCCAGTGCAGCCGGTAGCGCGATTCTGGTATTGGGCAATATCGATGGACAGCGACAAGCCTGGTATAGCAGCGACAAGAACATTGTCTTCCTACAGCAAGGCCTGATCGTAGCCACCCATGGTGGAACGCCGGAACTGCGCGGCATGTCGATCATGGGGGAGAACCCCTTCACAGACCTGCGTCATGTCGTGGCTGGGACAACCGCACAGCGCCGTTACGACGTGATGCCCGGCTATCGCTACGGGATGCTGGTGACTGGAACCTTGCAACCCATGGGCCACGAAACACTGAACATCCTAGGCAAGGCCCGCAGCCTGTTGCATGTACAAGAAACCTTGCGGGGCGGCGAGTGGTCAGCAACCAATCACTATTGGGTGGACCCAGCCAACGGCTTCATCTGGAAGAGCGTGCAGGCGATCGCCCCTGACGCCTCGCTGGAAATCATTCAACTCAAGCCGTTCGCTGGCGATCTGGAACGCCGATGAAGCGAGCACTCGCCCTGCTGTTCATGCTGCAGCTTTGCATGGATGCCGCATATGCATCTTCTGAGGAAGTATCAGGCAGCGTACATAACCCAGGCCTGCATCAGCTCCCATCCGACAGCCGACTGAGCCACCTCGCACTGGCTGCTGCCCCTACTGCGGATGCCTACATCCTTGGCACCGCGCTGCTGCGCGAGTCGCAGCGCCCTGAACAGACCCGATTGAAAGCAGGCCTGATCTATGACCTCGAGCAGTTGACCCACCACGCAGGAAGAACACCAGCAGTAGCCGCAAGCATTCGGAGGATCTCGCACTGGATCAATAGTCTTCCCGTTACCGGCCGTCTCGCCCTTCCGCTGGAGCCTCGTGCACTTGAAGCAACGCGCTCGCGGGACGTCCCTGTACAAGCCGGTGACGTACTGTTTTACCCCGAGCGCCCTTCCACGATCACGATCACCGGTGCCGTATCGCAGCAATGCTCGCCTTCGCATATCAGCCTGCAAGAGCCTGTCGCCTATCTGCGGCACTGCCCGCAGGCAGCCGGCGCCAGCTCTGACTACATCCATGTGATCCAGCCCGACGGCCATAGCGAACGGCTAGGCATCGCGCGTTGGAACCTTGGGCGGCCATCGACTCTGGCCCCAGGCGCCATCATCTACATACCACTTGCTGAGAAGGTTGTACGAAACACAGCGCCCCACTTCAACGAGGATGCGGTCCGCTTCCTTGCCACCCAGCTATTGGCTGAGCCAGGAACAAACCCGTGAACAAACCACTCAGCCAGTCGCTGATCCCCATCAGCGTCAGCTTGCTATGCCTATGCATCAGCGCCGAACTGCACGCGCAGCAGGCCCCGCAACCTAGGGCTAGCGATTGGGGCAGCGTTGGCTTGATGCAGACCCCTACCGCACGCATGGTCGATGAAGGCGAGGTAAGCATCACTGCGAGCCACACATCTCCCTACAGCCGTTACACCGTCAGCATGCAGCCGATGCCGTGGCTTGAGGGATCATTCCGCTACATCTCGATCGCCAATCGCCGTTATGGCCATGCGTGGCTGAGCGGCGACCAGAACTACAAAGACAAATCCATTGATCTGAAGGTCCGCCTGCTGCAGGAAAGCCGATGGCTACCCGAAGTTGCCATCGGTGCCAGGGATATCGGCGGAACCGGGCTGTTTTCCAGCGAATACCTGGTCGCCAGCAAACGGCTGGGGTCGTTTGATGCAAGCTTGGGATTGGCCACAGGTTACATAGGTAACCGCGGTGATTTCGGCAACCCGCTGAAGCTTGTCGATGACCGCTTCAGGACCCGCCCGAATCGCTCGGATGACACGGGCGAACTGAATACCTCCGCCATGTTCCGTGGGCCGGTCGCTGTATTCGCAGGCATTGCCTATCAGACTCCATGGGAGCCGCTACAGATAAAACTGGAATACGAAGGCAACGACTATCGCAATGAGCCGCAGCGGAATCATCAGCGCCAACGACTGCCACTGAACATTGGCGCGGCGTATGCGCTGAACCAGAACCTGCAGTTCCAGATCGGCTGGGAGCGCGGTGACAAACCCGCATTTGGCCTCACCCTGCACGGCAACCTGGCCACCGCACCAGCGGTAACGAAGTCACTCGACCCGGCACCGATAATTGCCAAGGAAGAACGCGCAGCGCATGGCGATCGAACAAGCCCGCCCGCTGGCGCGGCTCCTACAGATTGGTCGGCAGTCTCACGCCAGCTCGAAGACAACGCAGGGCTTCGCGTAAGCCGCATCACACGGCGCGGGCCCGAGCTTACTGTCAGCGGCGAGCAGCAACGCTATCTGGACCCGGGCATCGCTTTTGGCCGCACAGCACGCATTCTCGACCAGACCGCAGCCAACGATATCCATTGGTTCAACGTGCAGAACACTCGACGGGGCCTTCCGCTGATCGAAAGCAGCGTGGAACGGAGCAGATTCAAGCAATTCTCCGACCATCGTTTGGCAGCCAAGGTACTCGGCATCGACATGGCTGCACCAACGCGCGCCTATCGACATACGCTGTATGAGGCGCCTTTGCGACGCTTCGAAGGAACCTTCAATCTCGATTACCAGCAATCACTGGGCGGGCCAGACAACTTCATCCTGTTTCAGGTAGCAGGCAGCTACAGCGCCGAGCTTCGGTTCACCCACAACATCTGGCTGAGTGGCACACTGAACTACAATCTGTACAACAACTACGATCAATTCCGCTACGACGCCCCCAGCGAGCTCCAGCGGGTGCGTACCGACGTACGTCAGTACCTGACCACCGCTGATGCGACGCTGCCAAACCTTCAACTCACGGCGACCGCGCAGATCGCGCCCGACATCTACGCCATCGGCTATGCCGGTCTGTTCGAGTCCATGTACGGCGGGATCGGAGGTGAAGTGCTGTACCGCCCGCTATTGAGCCGTTGGGCGATCGGTGCCGACGTGAGCACGGTAAAACAGCGCGATTTCGACCAGCGCCTGCGCTTCAGGGACTACAGCGTCACCACCGGCCATGCCAGCCTGTACTACCTCTGGGGTGACATGCGCAACGTTCTCGCAACGCTCAGCGTTGGCCGCTATCTGGCCAAGGACTGGGGTGCAACACTGGCCTTGAACCGGATATTCGATAACGGCGCCAGTATGGGCGCGTATGCGACCAAGACCGACGTATCCGCGCGCACCTTCGGTGAGGGCAGTTTCGACAAAGGGGTCTTTGTTTCGGTCCCCTTCGACCTGATGCTGCCGCGCTCTACCAGAAGCCGCGCCAATCTGAACTGGAGTCCGCTAAGCCGCGATGGCGGCGCTCGCCTGAGCCGCTCCTATACGCTGTACCAGATGACAGCCGAGCGCGGAGTGGACGGAGTTCTCAAGAATCCGGATACGTTGCTCGATTGACTGCAGGCGCGTACGCCCGCCGTCAGCGCTCACGGCCTTCGGGGCGCCGTAGCACCCCGCCCCTCCGCTTCAATCAGACTTCATCTGATGAGTAGTCGTAGTAGCCATAGCTGTAATAGCCGGTCCTACGCTTCTCGACCGCATTGAAGATTGCCCCCTTCAATTGCACCCCATTCTGCTCAAAACACTTCATCGCCAACAAGATTTCCTTCGGATGATTGATGCCAAAGCGGGTAACCATCAGCGTTGATCCGGAATGCTTTGCGACAATCACCGCATCGGTCACCGCAAGAATCGGCGGTGAATCGATGATCACCAGGTCGTAGTCCTTCCGCAGCTCCTCGAGCATCTGCGCAAAGCGAGGATGCATCAGCAGTTCCGAAGGGCTAGGCGGCACCTCGCCGCGGACGATGAAGTGCAGCTTTTCAAGATCGGGCATAGCATTGATCGCCTCACTTGCACTGACCTTTCCTGACAACAGATCCGACAGACCTCGGCCGTGCCCGACATCAAGCACCTTGTGCAGGGTGCCCCTGCGCATATCTGCATCAATAACCAGGACACGCTGCCCTGCCTGCGCAATGACCGCCGCGAGATTGGCTGCAACAAAGGTCTTGCCGATGCCAGGACGAGGGCCCGACACCAGCAACACATTGTTCTTTGCCTCCATCATGGCGAAGTGCAGACTTGTGCGCAGGCTGCGCAGCGCCTCTACGGCCAGATCCGCCGGTGCAGCCATTGCCAGTAAATGCGAGCCTGTACTCACACCGATAGGTTTGCGCTTTGCGCGCACCGCCCTGGTCGAATGCAACAGGCTGGTGGATCTGCTCAAGGGAATCGAGGCGTATACCGGCAAACCCAGTGCTTCGATATCGGCTGGATCTTCTATGCCGGGGTTCAGCATGCGCAGACCGAACACCCACGCGGTGGACAACAAAACGCCCAGCAAGGTCATAGCTAGAACCACAACTGCCTTCTTCGGCTTCACCGGTTTGCTCATATCGGCAACCGCGGCATCCACGATGCGAACATTACCAACCGAACCCGCACGCGCCACGTCAAGTTGCTGAGCCTGATTCAAAAGTGCGGTGTACAGCTCGTTGCTGACCGTCAGGTCGCGGGTGAACCGCAGCAGTTCCTGCTGCGTGTCCGGCAAGGCACTGACCTCACTGCGGAAGCCATCTTTACGCGCCTGCAAGCCGCCGATCTGTTTGAGCAGGGCCCGATAAGCAGGGTGTTCGCGAGTGAACGTCCGGTCAAGCTCAGCCTGCTTCAAACGCAGCTGCTGAATACTGGTTTCAACCGCTACCTCCTGTTCCAGCAGCCCCCTGGTCTGCATGGTGATATCCACTGCATTTGAGCGCGCCTGATAGGCGGCCATTGCCGCCTGCGCGGTCTCGACCTGCCTGCGCACGGCTGGCAGCTGATCCTTCACAAACTGCAACTGGGACGCCGCCTCAGCGGAGCTGCGTTCGACGTTCTGCCGCACATAGATCTCAGCCACGCTCTGCAGTAACGCCTCTGCAGCCGATGCGTCGCGTCCTTCAAAGGCGAGCTTCAGGATGCCGGAGTCCTTGCCCTGCTCGGCTACCTTGATGTCCTTCTGCAGGTCGACCACGACATCCAGCCGGCGTTGCTTTTCCAGAATGAAACGCATGCCAGGATTTGCGCGCAGCTCAGCTACTTCCAGCTTGATGCCAGCAGCCTCTGCGGGCATCCCAACCTCACCTTGCAGCACGTCCTCGCCATCCGGTCCACGCAGCAAAAAGCTCCCCGGTGTGGGCCCCGCAACCAATGTCATGGCTCTATTGAGCAGACCATTGGGTACGTCGAGACGGTGAATCTTCAACACCTCGCCCCCCCAACCATAGCCTGACAGGCCGATTGGAGCGGCCGCCAGTTCGTCAGGTGAACGGCCCGCAAAACGCCTGGCAACGTATCCACCCAGCAGCGGGAACCGTCGCGGCACAACTGCGACATCCAGTTGCAGGCGATCAACTGCGCTACCGACAACCATCCGTGAAGTAAGCAGGGCCACTTCCGTTGTTGCCGCCGTATTGCCGCCGCCGGTCAACGAGGTCAGATCAGACAGCCCCGGTATTGCCGGTACCTTTGATTCAACCTGGATCATTGCCTGCGCCTGATACACCGGCGCGGCCAGCAGCACATAGGCCACACTGACTACGGCGAAAAGCGCTGTGGTCGCAATGATCAACCACTTACGGTCGTAAACAACGCCAAGCAGTTCACGCAGGTCGATCTCATCGTCCTGACGCACCGCTCGTACCCGATTATCCTTTTCCATGACTTCCGTTCTGTTTGTGACCCTGTCGCCTTAAGGCGGCTAGGAGATGTAATTGACCCAACGAGCGACGCTTTGCTCCATCAAGCCATAGACGTGCTCGAAGGCGATGCGCTGCTGTCGATACGGATCGGGTACTTCGATGTTGTCCCAGCGCCCCAGCAGGAACGCCTTTCCGCTGACCTGCGGCGCCTCTCGCGCGATCTGCGCAAGATGCGCGCGCTCCATTGCCAGAATCAGATCTGCAGCGCCAAGCATTGCCGGTGTTATCTGCCGCGCTCGATGTGGAGCAGGATCGTAGCCACGCTCACGCAGTAGTGCCGCGGCCTCGGCATCCATCGCGTGCCCAGCCAACGCCTGCAACCCAGCCGACGCGACGAGAATGCCATCGCGCCCTTTCAGCTGGTGACGTAGCAGGATCTCGGCCGTAGGGCTTCGGCAAATGTTGCCAACGCAGACAAGCAACAGATTTTTGAACACCTAAAGACCTCGGGACTTCTTGCTGCGGAATTGCAGCCAAGCAGGTTGCTTCGTGCGCACGAATGAGCACCTGGGGGAAAGCGCCGCCTCAATCAATGCAACGCACCGAGCAGGGAAAACCTTACGCAATGCTCACTACCGAAGCCTGGCGGGGCCAAGTGTATCCACTGACACAAACTGATACCATTCGAGAGCAAGTGTAACTCTATATTTGCGACTTGGTCGGAATTAGTTGGCGTAGCGAGCTTTTCGCCAGCACCAACGCCCATTTCAGTCGCAACCCACCCACGCAAGAAAGAAGAAGTTCCATGTGGACCGCCCCTCCTCAGCCACATCATGAGCAATGGAAAGCCGCTTCAGGACGGCTGACCACTACATTCGGGATGATTCTCAAAATCAGTGATCCTTTGCTCTTGCTGATCACTGCATTGGTGGCTTACCGGTTGCAATTCGGCGAAACGCAACTGTCTGTTAATTACTGGCGATTGATTGCAATCACGATGTTGCTGAGCCTGCTGGTGCTTGGCGCATCCAAGCTCTACCGCAATTGGCGCGGCCGCGGCTTGCACACAGAACTCGTTCAATTGTTGCTGCGGTGGGCAGTCATTTTCGGCAGCTTGTTTGCCTACGTTTCTGCTATCGCATTGCCGGACAGCCACGTCATTCAGTGGATACAAATCTGGCTTTTGCTGAGTATCACTGCAGTAGTTGCCCTGCGCTTCGTGATTCGCGCCGCAGCAGCAATGGCCCGCGCGACCGGCAGCGATCTGCGCACGGCGGTGATCGTAGGGGCTACCCCCGATACGCAGAAAATAGTTGATGTACTGCAGAGCAGCTCTTGCGCGGGCATCACAATTCTTGGCTGGTTCTCAACCCGTGTCGACCGTTGCATCATTGAAGAACCTACCGCACTTCTTGGTACGTTGCAGGACCTGGGAAGCTACGTCGAAACCAATGACATCGATCAGGTCTGGATTGCATTGCCAATGCGCGACGAGGGCAAGATCGCGCTGGTTCTCAACCAACTGGCGCACTGCACTACAGATGTGAAGTTTGTGCCGGACATGTACGGAATCCAATTGCTCAACCATTCCATCGAGCAACTGGCCGGCTTACCGATAATCAATCTTCAGCAAACGCCATTGCAAGGGAACGCCCGCCTTCTCAAAGCATTGGAAGATCGCATCCTGGCCGCACTGATACTTCTACTGATCTGTCCGCTGATGCTAGCGATTGCGGCCGCAGTGAAGCTCAGCTCGCCCGGACCGGTGTTCTATCGCCAGGAACGCATGAGCTGGAACAACAAGACGTTCCAGATGCTCAAGTTCCGATCGATGCCGGTAGATGCAGAAACCGGCACCGGCGCAGTATGGGCCAAAGCCGGTGAGAACCGCGCCACCAAAGTTGGAGCGTTCCTGCGAAAGACCAGCCTGGATGAACTTCCGCAGTTTTTGAATGTATTGCGCGGCGATATGTCCATTGTCGGGCCACGCCCCGAGCGCCCAGTGTTCGTGCACCAGTTCAAGCATGAGATACCGGCCTACATGAAAAAACACATGGTCAAGGCCGGCATCACCGGCTGGGCCCAGGTCAACGGCTGGCGTGGTTCAACCGATCTGCACAAGCGAATCGAGGCGGACCTGTTCTACATCGAGAACTGGTCGTTCTGGTTCGACATGAAGATCGTACTTCTGACGATCTTCAAGGGCTTCGTGCACAAGAATGCCTATTAGGAATTGGCAATAGCAACGGCGAACCGCGTTGTGCACAAACCTCATCAGACAGCGCACGCCTGAAGCCAAGGCAGGAATTCGTAGTTGAGAAATGGTCTTGAAAGCTCCAACAACGCCGCCCCCGACGCACACACAGCTGCATTCCGCATCTGACGTTGTGCCACACGTCCCCTCGACAAGTCTCAGCGGAAGCATTCGCTCGCTGCTACAGATACTGCTTCTGTGGGGCGGCGCACTGGTCGGTGCAGGCCTGGCATTTCTGACCCAGGCAGCACTGGGCAGACACCTGGGGCCGGAGGACTACGGAAACTTCAGCGCTGGTCTGGCGCAATGCATCCTGCTGTCACAAGTCGCGGGCTTCGGTCTACAGACATATTGGCTCAGCGTGTTCGGCAAAGAGGGGGCACATGCAATCAGATGGATGCCAGCCTCAATCAAGCTTCTGTCGCTGACGGCAAGTGCAAGCATGCTTGCGCTTGTCCTTATTGCAGCGTTCACTACCGCTGATCAGCGTAGCGCACTCGCCTTGCTCTTTCTGGCACCCAGTATCCTGGGGTTCGCTGCGGTGGAGTTGGTTGCCGCCAAACTCCAGCTTGAAGAACGGTTCCTGCTGATGTCACTCTGGCAGGCTGGGCATCATGCGGCGCGTCTGGTACTCATACTGATAGTTCTCAACGTTCAACATGGGGACTTGCTGATACAGGCCTCGATCATCTACTCAACGGTTGCCTGCATCGTCGTCGCATGCGCATATCTGCACATTCGCAGCATGGCAAACAACAGGATCACTCTAAGTGGTCATGCATCAGCTCCGCTGGATGCATCGACCAACTGCGCACCTGGTACCCGCAAGATGCTGAGCGCGGCATGGCCCTTCTGCGCTGATAGCCTGCTGTACATCGTGTACTTCCAGTGCAGCAACATTCTCTTGCTGAAGTTGGCTGACGAACGCGCTGCAGGCTTGTTCTTTGCCGCGTTCAACATAATGAACGCAATCTACCTTCTGCCTTCCGTTTTCTACACGAAGTTCCTGCTGGCCAAGCTTCATCGCTGGGCGCACCACGACAAGGCAAAGCTTCTCCTCGCTTCCAAACTGGGCACTGGCGCAATGGGGATCGCAGGGCTGACCGGAGCGATCCTCGTCTGGTCTACGTCATCAACCATCGTCCAGACTGCCTACGGCGCGGCCTACAAGGACGCCGACGCAATCCTGCGGCTTCTGGCAGTCGGCATTGTTCTGCGATTCCTGAGCACCAGCATTGGTGCGGTGCTTACCACCGGCCAGCAGATGATGACCCGGGTGCGGATGAAGGCAATCTGCACCGTGGTATGCATCGCTTGCAACTTCGCCCTGATCCCAAGCCAAGGCGCAATCGGCGCGGCAGTGTCCACTGTCATCACCGAGCTCTGCGTGCTGATGCTGTTCGCGATGCTGGTATTCATCCGCAGGCGGGAGATATTTCAATGAACCGCTCATTCAACAACGTCGCCCAAGTCAAAAGCAAAACCCAGGAGTACAGATGTCCACGCCAGCCGTTTCGATAGTCATGGCCGAGTTCAACACAGATCCCGTCCACCTCGCGCAATCGATCCAGAGCATGCTGGATCAGACCCTGCATGACTTCGAACTACTGATCGTCGATGACGGCGGATGCAATGACCTGCAGGCGATTGCTTCCAGCTTCAACGATTCGCGAATCCGCATCCTGCAGAATGACGGCAACCAAGGTCTGGTTCATTCGCTGAATTCAGCAGTCCGCAGCGCAAGATCGGAGTATGTAGCGCGGATGGACACTGACGATATTGCTGCACGAGACCGGCTTGAGAAGCTGTACGATTTCCTGGTCGCGCACCCGGAATATACCGTTATCGGTTCTTTGGCGATTGAGTTTTCCGATAAGAACAACACTGGAAGACTGTTGGGCAGCGCAGGCGAGAAGACCGCATCCAACCTTATGCGCGGTGACGTACCGATCCATCCGTCGGTCATGTTCCGTCGCAGCGATATCATCGCGGCGGGACTGTACGACGATCATCATCGCGCAGAGGATCTGGCCCTCTGGTGCAAATTGAATCTTGCAGAAAAACGCATCTACATTCTTGATGAAGTTCTTCTCAACTACCGGGTCAACCCTGCCGACTACCAAAAGCGCAAGCTACGCAACAGAATTGGCGAGATCAAGGTAAGGCTGGCCTATTACCCGCAGCTGGGTGCAGGCCTCATCGACTACCTGTACATCGCCAAGTCCGTGGTCGCTGGTGCACTTCCAGCGTCAATGATGATCTTTCTGCGCAACTGGCTGGTACTTGGCTCGAAGCGGGAGATGGTCTCGTGAGCTTCGATCCGGTTCTGAACACCTATATGGACACGAAATGGCAGATCAAGTCAGTCGTGGCGAATACGTCCATTGGACTTCGCAGGAAGTATGCCCAGACCGGGGCGCTGCTGGCCGCCGTTGACAAGACCTGCAGACCGTCTTTGCATGGGCTTGGACTGAAAGGAAAGCTTTACGTTTTTCTTATCCGCAACCAGCTGACCCTACTGCTGCTTGGGTTGGAACTGGCCCTCGGCAGTGGTGGCAAACGCCTGATTCCTTGGTCGGCCGTCAACTTGTTGCGCCATTACTTCAAGCCGCTGCGCGGAATGGACAGTATCCAGCGGACTGGGAAGACCGCCTTTGTGTTCATGGTGCCTGATCTTGGCAATCTTGGGGACCTCGCGATCGGCATCGCGCAGCGCTCGTTGCTGGAGCGCCAGCTTCCCGATTACGCCATCGTTGAAGTACCGCATGGCCTGACCTACGAGGCAGCGCGTGAAGTGGCGAAGTGTATTTCCGGGGAAGACATAATTTTTCTAACCGGCGGCGGGAACCTCGGAACCATCTATCCGGAAGCTGAGCTGCAGCGCAGATTCCTGATTCGGAAGTTCGCGCGCGCGAACATCATCGTTTTCCCGCAGTCGACGTACTTCGAACCGACGCACTCCGGGGCACGCTACCTTGATCAATCGACGCGGATATACAACCGGCACCCCAAGCTGACCTTGATTGCGCGCGACAAGCCAAGCTTCGAACAAATGAACAGGATATTTCCTACCAAGCGCATCGTGCTTTGGCCGGACATCGTACTGTTGCTTCCGCCAATGCAGACCAGCCTTTTTCGCAATGAAAGGATCACCCTGTCAATCCGCCGGGACAACGAATCCAGCCTCGATACGAAGCAGGCATTGGCCATCGAAGCGCTGGCCGATGCAAGAGGCATGGAGTTGGTCTTCCATGACACCAATATCGACAACCTGCACCATGGCCTCGCCGATCGCCATCAACCGGTAATGGAGATATGGGGGACTTATGCCGAGTCCAGGATGGTCATCACCGACCGGCTGCATGGCGTCATCTTCTGTGCGATCACCGGCACGCCGTGCATTGCCCTGAACAACAACAACAGCAAGGTAAAGAACCTGATCGAGACATGGCTTGGCGAAGCTTCGTTCATCGTCCTGCTATCCAAACCCGATTCGGATCTTATCGAGCGAGCAGCCGATAGGCTGCTCAATGACTATCCAAGGGGTGCTCCGCCCTTCGCAGTGGATGCGCGTCTCTACGACATGCGCGCACTTGTTGAAGCGGCAATGAGCCAATAATGAAAGTCATTGTTCATGTGGTTGAAGCAACCGCGACCGGCACCCTGTCGATGGTCTGCGCCAGCGCCAATCTCCTGGCCGACGCAGGCCTGCGTGTGCACGTTGTATATTCGCCGCGCCCTGAAACACCTGCCTGCCTGAAGGAACTGTTCCGTGCATCAGTGACATTACATCCGGTGCCAATGTCAGCCCGAGCAACCATCACTGCGACAGTGCAGCTGCGCCGATTGGTGTTGTCGATCCGGCCAGATGTCATCCATCTGCATTCCTCGTTCGCGGGCTTTCTTGGCAGGATATCGGCGCTCGCCCTACCCTTCAAGACTCGCATTTTCTATAGCCCACATTGCATCTCGATGATGCGGCAGGACATCAACCTTCGCAGGTATGCCTTCGCCATGCTTGAGCGTATGGCCTGCATCACCGACTGCACCTACCTGGCCTGCTCGGCGAGCGAAAAGAATGAGATCCGGAAGTGGATTGGAAAGGATGCGCGGCTGCTGGAGAACGCAGTCGACTTCGATTTGGCGGAAGCAACAACAGAACCACTGCGTGCTACCACCGCTGCTACTCACATACTGAACTTGGTCACGGTTGGTGGAGTCCGCGCACAGAAAAATCCGAAGCTGTTTGCAGAGATCGCGCGTAGCTGCAAACGCAGACAATTGCCGGTTGAGTTCCTGTGGATTGGCGACGGTGATGAAGCGTTGGTTTCCGAACTTCGGCATTCCGGCGTGGTCGTCAGTGGCTGGAAGCCCAGGCACCAGGTGAAGGAATTGCTGCGGTCGAGTGACTTATACCTATCAACCGCGCAATGGGAAGGCTTGCCGGTTTCCATCATCGAAGCCATGACTTGCGGCATACCGGTACTTGCAACGCGTTGCACAGGAAACGTGGATGTCATTGATCACGCTCGTACCGGCTTGCTGTTCGATAGCGCGGCCGGGGCGTTGGCGATCATCGAGCGCATCACCAGCAATGAGCTGGCGCTGCACCGGCTTGCGAATGCAGCTATCGCGGAGGCAAAAACCCGCTTCTCCATCGAACGCTTCGGCACAGGGCTTCTCACCGTATACGGTCTTTCAGAGTTCATCCAACCAGCGACGGCAACCCGATGAGCATCGAGGAGCTCGGACTGCTATGCATGCCGATGGTATTTGGAGCCTTGCTGACCTTCCTCTGTGCCGGCAATTCACCTGTCTACGCCTGCAGCGAGGGCACCGGTCGGCGCGCGCCGCTATATCTTCTGCTGGCACTACCGATATTCATCTACGGGTTTGTGCAGGTGGCAATGAGGCCACTGGATGCAGGAAACGACACCGTTGGATACATCAGCACCTATGTCCAACTGGATGACATCTCCAGCTCATGGCAGGTAGGTGCGCTGATCTATGGAAATACAGAAATCCTGTGGTGGCCCCTGCAAAGCGTATTGCGCCATTTTCTCTCGCCGCGAGCATGGCTCATTGCCAACTACGTACTTGTCTTTGTCCTGGCAGCATTGTTGTACAGAAGAGCCGCCAAGCCATCGGGCATCCACAGTGGCATATTTGCCTTGGCGTTTCTTACATTTTTCCTTGTCTACACCGGAAACATAATGCGCCAGGCCTTGGCTGCACCCATTGGCGCACTTGGGTTGTTCCTGTTCTTCGAGCGGCGGTTTGTTCGCGCCAGCATACTGATAGCGATATCGATTGGACTGCACTGGTCGTCGATCATTCTTCTTGCAGCTCCGTTATTCGCACTGCGCATTTTCGATCGCGATGGAATCTATCTGGCCCTGCCGATACTGGCACTGGCTGCCTCCACGCTCTCATCGTCAATCATCGGCTATATCGTCAGCCTGCTTGGCATCTCAGGAATATCCGACAAGTTCGCATTGTATTTTTTGCAGGGCCACCAGTCACACATCGAAGCGATCTGGAAAACAGCCAATTTCTGGATCTGCACGGTTTCCTCGGTGGCATTCCTGCTGATAGATCGCCCAAGTCGCAGCAGCAACCGGACCTTGCACAAGTTCACCCTTCTGCTGTTGTCATTGGTCTTGTTCGGGATCAGCAGTGCGGATTTTTCTGAGCGTTACATGCCTTATCTGCTTTTGATCCTGCCTTTGCAGGCAGCGTTGATGGCATTGCGACTGAGCATTCCCCAAACGATCAAGAACTTCGCGTTCATTGGCTTCTTCATCCTGATCGGCACGCTTGTCCTGTTGGCGAAGAGCTCCCAGTACACCTTGGGATACTCACTCTAAAGGTTGATGAAATCAGCCCGAAGAATCGCTTGCGCGTTCTGGATATCGCAGCGAGCAGGATCTGTTTTTTCATTCCGGGTACTTCCAGACACGCAGCATCCACCTGCATCGCAGCGGCGATCAGATTTCAACGCGACCACGCATGCGCGGGATTTGTTGGATCAGTCACCAATGCAACCTGGCCACCACGGATCACTCCCAGCTCATGGTCCGGCCTGCCTGTGCGGACAGGAAAGATGCAACGTCGGATTTCATCGATCCGACGCTGCGCACCCGTAGCGCTCCCTCCCCTTCAATCGGTCAATACATCCAATATGAGCACCAATATTCTTCTCTGCGGTGGTGCCGGTTACATCGGCAGCCACATGGCGCAGTGGCTTGCTACGCATGGCCACACCGTAACCGTGCTCGACAATCTGTCCACCGGGCATGCCGGGGCCGTTCACTGGGGTGAACTGGTCCGCGCTGATTTAATGGACCCCGCTTCACTGGAACGCGCCTTCAAAGGACATCGATTTGACGCGGTAATGCACTTCTGCGCACGCTCGCTCGTTGGTGAATCGGTAGCCAAGCCCTATGACTACTACGCGAACAACGTCACCGGCACACTGAATCTGCTGGCAGCAATGCGCCGCCACGATGTCAACAAGCTGGTATTTTCTTCCACTGCTGCGATTTTCGGAAATCCAGTCCACGACGTAATCGGCGAGCAACACCCCAAGGAACCCATCAATCCGTACGGTGCCAGCAAACTGATGGCTGAGCGCTTCTTCGCAGATGCCGCACACGCATACGGGCTACGCTCGGTGGCCTTACGCTACTTCAATGCAGCTGGCGCCTTGCCCGAACATGGCATCGGCGAAGCGCATGCGTGCGAGACGCACCTCATTCCAAACGTGTTGCGTACCGCACTGTCCGATGGTCCGCCACTGAAGATTTTTGGCGATGACTACGCAACCATTGATGGCACCTGCGTACGCGATTACGTGCACGTGCAGGACCTCGCCCAGGCGCATGCGCTGGCATTGGACTTCATGGACCGGCACGAGGGCGCACACGCCTTCAACCTTGGCAATGGCCAAGGCTTCTCCGTGCGCGAAGTGATTGCCGCCGCCGCCACAATTGTTGGCAGGCCTATTCCTTATGAAGTGGCGCCAAGACGTGCAGGCGATCCACCGAGCCTGGTTGCTTCCAGCCAGAAAGCACGAGATCAGCTTGGCTGGCAGCCGCAATGGACAGAATTGGCGCCAATCATCGAGAGTGCCTGGCGCTGGCACCGGGCGCCACCGAGTTGGTTTCCGGACCAGAACTAGCCCGGTCTCCCATGGCCGGAATGCACGACGCAGCAGTTTGGCAGGCTTCAACGCTTGTGGTCACTGTGACCACAACGAGGGCAGCGCGCGATGCCGAAATCCTACGTCCTTGCCATCACCCCTGGCTTCATGGCAATCGGTTTGAAGGCCAGGGTTCACCGCACAGCCACCGGCTCAAGGTGGCATCAAACAACCGGCTGCCATCCTCGGCAGCCGGCTACAGCCTTCGAATTG
This sequence comes from Stenotrophomonas sp. STEN023, assembly GCF_056760135.1. NCBI lineage: Bacteria > Pseudomonadati > Pseudomonadota > Gammaproteobacteria > Lysobacterales > Lysobacteraceae > Stenotrophomonas > Stenotrophomonas sp. STEN023. Next base: position 27,540 of record NZ_JBRREF010000031.1, read on the forward strand.
ATCAGGCGATATCCAACACCGGGAACGCCTTGACCATATCGTCCAGCGCCTTGATCTGCGCCAGGAATGGCTCCAACACATCCAGCGGCAACGCACTGGGGCCATCGCAACGCGCGTTGTCCGGGTCCGGATGCGCCTCGAGGAACAGGCCGGCGATGCCGACGGCCATACCGGCGCGCGCAAGCTCCACCACCTGACGACGGCGACCACCGGAGGCCTCGCTGCCGGCGTCGCGACGCTGCAGGCTGTGGGTGACGTCGAAGATCGCCGGCAAGCCGCCGGTGGCTTCGATCATCTCGCGGAAGCCGAGCATGTCCACGACCAGGTTGTCGTAGCCGAACTGGGCACCGCGTTCACACAGGATGATCTGCTCGTTACCAGCCTCGCGGATCTTGCTGACGATGTGCTTGATCTGAGTCGGGCTGAGGAATTGCGGCTTCTTGATGTTGACCGCGCGGCCGGTACGGGCAATCGCCGTCACCAGATCGGTCTGCCGGGCCAGGAAGGCCGGAATCTGCAGCACGTCCACCACTTCAGCGACCGCCGCGGCCTGTGCCACTTCATGCACATCGGTGATCACCGGCACGCCGAACCGCTGCTTGACCTGTTCGAAGATACGCAGCCCTTCTTCCAGGCCGACACCGCGGAAGGATGTGATCGAGGAACGGTTGGCCTTGTCGAATGAGGCCTTGAACACGTAAGGGATACCCAACTTGCGGGTGACCTCCACGTAACGCTCGGCGGCGTACAGGGTGGAGTCCAGATCCTCCAGCACATTGAGCCCGCCAAACAGCACGAAGGGCAGCTTGTTGCCGACTACTACCCCGTCCGAAATCGTCACGTTCATCTGTCTATCCTGTTCAAACCGGGGAAACCCCAACCAAGGGTGGCGAATATGGCTGAAAACGGGCTTCAGGGACAGCTTCTGCCGTCCTGCAATCCGCGCCGCCTGCCGCGTTCGGCTCGTTCATGCTCCCGACGCAAACCCCAGCCCAGCGCGCGCGGGGCCAATCGGCCCACTCTGATACTATGTGGCACTCACTCCGTCGCCCCACCCGCATTTTCCGACGGCGCCAAAATAACGTTAAGAAACAGGAGTTTGAATGTCTTCCGAGCTGCTCAAGGCCTTGGCTCTGGATGCCACCAACGCTGGCACCTACATGGGCAACGGGGAATGGTCCGCCGCCACCGGCGCGGGCGTCCTCAAGCCGCAGAACCCGACCACCGGCGAAGTGATCGCCGAGGTCCAGGCGACGACCGAAGCTGACTACGAAACCGTCATCGCCCGCGCGCAGGAAGCCTACAAGGTATGGCGCACCACCCCGGCACCGCGCCGCGGCGAAGCCGTGCGCCTGTGCGGTGAAGCACTGCGCAAGCACAAGGACGCGCTGGGTTCGCTGGTCGCGCTGGAAATGGGCAAGTCCAAGCCGGAAGGCGACGGTGAAGTGCAGGAGATGATCGACATCGCCGACTTCGCCCTGGGCCAGAGCCGCATGCTGTACGGCTACACCATGCATTCGGAGCGTCCCGGTCACCGCATGTACGAGCAGTACCACCCGCTGGGTCTGGTCGGCATCATCTCGGCCTTCAACTTCCCGGTCGCGGTGTGGAGCTGGAATGCGTTCCTGGCTGCCATCTGTGGCGACATCTGCATCTGGAAGCCGTCCAACAAGACCCCGCTGACCGCCATTGCGACGATGAAGATCTGCAATGAGGCGCTGGAAGGTGCTGGCTTCCCGAACCTGTTCTTCCTGATCAACGATGCCGGCACCGCGCTGTCGGAGAAGATGGTTGACGACCGCCGCGTGCCGCTGATTTCTTTCACCGGTTCCACCCAGGTCGGCCGCACCGTCAACCAGAAGGTTGCCCAGCGTCTGGGCCGCTGCCTGCTGGAACTGGGCGGCAACAACGCCATCATCATGGACGAGACCGCCGACCAGAAGCTGGCCGTGCCGGGCATCGTGTTCGGCGCCGTCGGTACTGCCGGCCAGCGCTGCACCACCACCCGCCGCCTGATCGTGCATGAATCCATCTACGACAACGTGCTGGCCACGCTGATCAAGGCCTACAAGCAGGTCGAAGGCAAGATCGGCGACCCGACCGACGCGGCCAACCTGATGGGCCCGTTGAACAGCCCGGAAGCCGTGCAGCAGTTCCTCGGCTCCATCGCCAAGGCCAAGGCTGCCGGCGGCACCGTCGAAACCGGCGGCACCGCCATCGACCGCGCTGGCAACTTCGTGCTGCCGGCGATTGTCACCGGCCTGAAGAACAGCGATGAAATCGTCCAGCACGAGACCTTCGCCCCGATCCTGTACGTAATGAAGTACAGCAGCCTGGACGAAGCCATCGACATGCAGAACGGCGTGCCGCAGGGCCTGTCCTCGTCGATCTTCACCCAGAACCTGAAGACCGCCGAGAAGTTCCTGTCGGCTGCCGGCAGCGACTGCGGCATCGCCAACATCAACATCGGCACGTCGGGTGCCGAGATCGGCGGCGCCTTCGGTGGCGAGAAGGACACCGGCGGTGGCCGCGAGTCCGGCTCGGATGCATGGAAGGTCTATATGCGCCGCCAGACCAACACCATCAACTACTCCGACTCGCTGCCGCTGGCCCAGGGCATCAAGTTCGATCTTTGATGGTGCCTGCCCCGGCTTCGGTCGGGGCGTTGGAACGGGAGAGAGCTGAGCTGAAATGCTTCCCCTCACCCCAACCCCTCTCCCGCGCGCGGGAGAGGGGCTTAAATTCGCTGAAACGGAGTTCCCGATGAGCATCCCTGCACCTCGTCAGACCAGCAGCTACGCCGTGATCAGCCTGGTCGCCGGCATTCTTGGCTGGACCCTGTTGCCTGCCATCGGCAGCATCTGCGCCATCATCTTTGGCCATATGGCACGTGGCGAGATCCGCCGCAGCAACGGCCAGATGGAAGGTGACGGCTTGGCCGTGGCCGGACTGGTGCTGGGTTGGCTGGCCACCGCACTGTGGCTGATCGGTATCATCTTCGTCATCGCCATCATCGTGTTCTTTGGTGGCTTGGCCGGCATCGCAGCACTGAATCACTGAGGTAGGCATGGGGCAATCCGATTCCACCGAGCGTTTCAGCAGCCGTGTTGCGGACTACGTCCGCTATCGCCCGGGCTATCCGCCGTCACTGCTGCATTGGCTGCATGGCGATATCAGCCTGTCCCGCACTGCCCTGGTCGCCGATATCGGCGCAGGCACCGGCATTTCCAGTGAGTTGTTCCTGGCTGCCGGCCATCCACTGATCGCAGTGGAACCCAACTCCGCAATGCGCGCAGCCGCCGAACAATGGCTGCTGCCAGAGTATCCGCAGCTGCAATCCGTCGCCGGTACTGCCGAGGCCACCACCCTGCCCGACCACAGCGTCGACCTGGTCGCCGCCGCGCAGGCCTTCCATTGGTTCGACACCACCGCCGTACGCCGCGAATGGATGCGCATCCTGCGCCCGGGCGGACTGGCGCTGGTCTACTGGAACTCGCGCCTGCTCGATACCTCGCCCTTCCTGGCAGGCTACGAGCAACTGTTGCAGGACTACGGTACCGATTACACCGAGGTCGCCGAGCGCTACCAGGACGACCAGACCATGCGCGACTGGTTCGGCGAAGGACTGCGCGGCCTGGCCCACCTACCGAATGTGCAGTACCTGGACTACGACGGTCTGCGTGGCCGCCTGCTGTCCTCCTCGTACGCGCCGCAAGCCGGCCACGAACGTCATTCCCCCATGCTGGAGGCCCTGCAGCGTCTTTTCGATGCGCATGCGGTCGATGGCAAGGTTGCCTTCGAGTACCAAACCCGCGCCTTTGTTGGCACGCTGAACTGAGCTTATGTATTCCATTGCCCGTCCCTTCCTGTTCACCCTTGATGCCGAGCGCGCGCACGGTCTGGGCCTGTCCGCGCTGGATCTTGCCTGGCGCACCGGCACCACGCCGTTGATTGCCGGCCGTATCAAGCCGCTCCCGACCACGGCGTTCGGCTTGAGCTTCCCCAACCCGGTTGGTCTGGCCGCTGGCCTGGACAAGAACGGTGAGCACATCGAAGCCCTGTTCGCGCTGGGCTTTGGCTATGTCGAGATCGGCACCATCACCCCGCGCCCGCAGGTCGGCAGCCCCAAGCCGCGCCTGTTCCGGCTACCGCGGCACAACGCCATCATCAACCGCATGGGCTTCAACAACCTCGGCGTGGATGCACTGGTGAAGAACGTGGAGGCGGTCAAGCATCGGCCCGGCCCGCTCGGCATCAATATCGGCAAGAACAAGGACACGCCCAACGAGGATGCGCTGTCGGATTACCTGACCTGCATGGAAAAGGTCTATCCGCTGGCCGACTACATCACCGTCAATATTTCCTCGCCCAACACCGCCGGCCTGCGTGAACTGCAGGAAGAGCAGGCATTGCGGCGGCTGGTTGCCGGCCTGCGCGAAGCGCAGGAGCAACTGGCCGCAAAGCACGGCAAGCGCGTACCGATGCTGGTCAAGGTTGCACCGGACCTGAGTGACCGCGACATCGATGCAGCCGCCCGTGTCCTCGGCGAGCTCGGCGTGGATGGCGTCATCGCCACCAATACCACCATTGGGCGACCGACCGTGGAATCGGATCCACTGTCCAAGGAAATCGGCGGTCTGTCCGGCGCGCCGCTGCTGGGCCAATCCACCCTGGTACTGCGCCGCCTGCGCGCGCGCCTGCCCGAGTCGGTGCCCTTGATCGGCGTCGGTGGCATCAGCTCCGGTGCCGACGCGGTGGCCAAAATGGCAGCCGGCGCAGCGCTGGTGCAGTGCTATAGCGGGCTGATCTTCCAGGGCCCGAGCTTGATCGGCGATTGCGTGAATGCCATCCGTCGCCGTCGCGAGTCCCCGTCGGGAGGCGCCGTCGCACCGCTATGACGAATGCCGCCCCAGCTTGGTCGCTGACCGAGAACGCTCCACTGCGTCACCTCAATACCTTCCATGTCGACGCGCATGCGCCGCGCATGCTGCGTATCGCCGATCCCATCGCCCTGCCTGAAGCGCTGGCCGCCATCGCCGGCGCCGAACTCCTGGTGATTGGCAGCGGCAGCAACGTGCTGCTGGCCGCCGATCCGGAAGATGTGGTGCTGGTGTTCGACAACCGCGAGATAACCGCGCTGGAACACCGCGCCGATCACACCATTGTCCGCGCGGGCGCAGGGGTGATCTGGCACGAACTGGTCATGTGGTCTTTGAACGAGGGCCTGTCCGGGCTTGAGAACCTGGCACTGATCCCCGGCACCGTCGGCGCCGCGCCGATCCAGAACATCGGCGCCTATGGTGTCCAGGTCGGCGAGTTCATCCAGGTCGTCGACGCCTGGGACCGGCAGGAACAGGCCTGGGTGCGTCTGGACCAGGACGCCTGCCACTTTGGTTATCGCGACAGTCTGTTCAAGCAGCAAGCAGACCGCTACCTGATCACCGCCGTCGAGTTCCGCCTGCCGCTGCTGCATGAGTTGCAGCTGGACTACGCGGGCATCCGCGAGGAACTGCAGGCCATGGGCATCGAGCTGCCGGTCTCGGCCGATGTCGCCAATGCCGTCATCGCCATTCGCCGGCGCAAGTTGCCGGACCCGGATGTGCTCGGCAATGCCGGCAGCTTCTTCAAGAATCCGATCCTGCCGCTGGAACAGATCAGTGTCCTGCTGCAGCACTACCCCGAACTGCCGGTGTTCCCCGGTAACGATGCCAGCAATCGCAAGGTCTCGGCGGCATGGATGATCGAGAAAGCCGGCTTCAAGGGCCAACGCGACGGTGACGCAGGGGTTTCGCCCAACCACGCCCTGGTGTTGGTCAACCACGGCAACGCCAGCGGCGCCCAGTTGCTGGCATTTGCGCGACGCGTGTCGGCCGCCGTGCTGGAAACCTTCGGCGTGCCGGTTGAACCCGAACCAAGGCTGGTCGGCGCCCGCTGGTGAATACTGCCTTGGCTGCACCCCGCTCCACCGCAATGCGCGCTGCCCTGCTGATGTTCGGCAGCGCCATGGCCTTCGGCCTGATGGCCATTGCCATCCGCCTGGCCACCGCCTACGTTCCCACCCAGGAAGTGGCGTTCTTCCGCAACAGCTTCGGCCTGCTGGCGCTGTTGCCGATGCTGCTGCGGCCTGGTCATGCGCCGTTGCGTACCCAGCAGTTGCCCCGCTACTTCCTGCGCAGCGCAATTGGCCTGGCCTCGATGCTGTGTGGCTTCTGGGCCATCGGCAACCTACCGCTGTCGCAGGCTATCTCCCTGTCCTACTCCACGCCGTTGTTCGTCACCATCGCCGCCGTGCTGTGGCTGGGCGAAAAGGTCCGCTTCCGTCGCTGGGCCGCGGTGATCGTCGGCTTCATCGGCGTACTGGTGATCGTGCGCCCGGGAGCGCACAGCTTTGAACTCGGCAGTCTGATCGCAGTCATGGCTGCGGTACTCAGCGCACTGGTCGCGATCCAGATCAAACAGCTCACCCGCGTCGACAGCCCCGATACCGTAGTGCTCTACACCTATGTGTTCTGGGTGCCCTTATCTTTGATCCCGGCAGTGTTCGTCTGGGTCTGGCCGAGCGGCATCGCCTGGTTGTGGTTGGTGGCTACCGGCGTGATGGGCACGCTGGGTCAACTGCTATGGACCCGCGCACTCAAGCTGGGCGAAGTTTCCGCACTCACCCCGATCAGCTTCACCCAGCTGCCGCTGGTAGTGGTGATGGGCTGGCTGTTGTTCGGAGAAACACTGAACCACTGGACCGTGATCGGTGCCCTGATCATCCTCGGCGCCAACGCCTATATCGCCCACCGCGAAGCGGTTCTGGCGCGGCGACGCGAACCACTGCAGAACGCTCGAGCTGGCGATACGCCTGCCTGACTCAAGCCCTGCAGGCGTCAGCCTTGCAGCAGCATCACCAACAGGGGGGCGACGGCCACGTTCAACACGCCGGCCATCACCATCACCAGCCCGGCGATTGCACCTTCGCTTTCGCCCAGCTCACGCGCCTTGGCCACGCCCATGCCGTGCGCGCCCATGCCAAACAACGCGCCACGGGCCATCGCGCTACGCACCGGCAGCAGCTTGAGCAACAGCTGCCCGCACAGCGAACCGCAGACACCGGTAATGATCACGAATACGGCGGTCAACTCAGGGACGCCACCGATACGCCCGGATACATCCATGGCAAACGGTGTCGTCACCGAACGCGGCGCCAGACTCAAACGCAATTCCGGCGACAGATGCAGGGCCGTAGCCATCATCCAGGCAGCGACAATCGCCACGCCGCTGCCGACCAACACACCCGCCCCCAGCACCTTCCAGTGGCGTGCGATCAGCATGCGCTGCTGGTAGATGGGCACTGCAAATGCCACGGTTGCCGGCCCCAACATCGCCACCAGCCAGTGCGTACCACGCAGGTAATCGTGATAACTGGCATGCAACAACAACGCCAGGCCCAGCAAGGCCAGCGGCGCGGTGATCAAGGGCGAGGCCCAAGGCTTCCCGCTGCGCAGATAGAATTTCTTGGCCAGCAGGTAAGCCAACACCGTCACCAGCGCCCAGAACAACGGCCATAGCACCTGCGACCGGGGCTGGCTCAGCATTTCAATGCTCACGACGCTGACTCCAACCCAACAACAGCTCGACGGTCAAAGCAGTGGCCGCCATCACCAACAAGGTGCCGCCTACCACCACCAGCAGCAACTTCACCCCGAGCCAGCCAAACATCTGCCGATTGTCGAGCAGGATCATTGCCGCCGGCACGAAGAACAGCAGCATCTCCGCCAGCAGCCATTGCGCACCGCGCGCGAACGAACGCGGTGACAGCCAGCGCAACGCGAAGGCCAGCAGCAGCACCAGCAAGCCGACGATGCCAGCTGGCACCGGCACAGCCAGGCGCTGCATCAACGTCTGAGCCAGCAGCCAGATCACCACCAGAACGCATATCTGCAAACAGGCGCTACGCCGCAACCCGCGGCGCAGGCCCAGCTGGCCGCGGCGCAAGGATGACATCAAGGTTTCCATTCCCCCTATGTACGCCGGACTTATCCATAAATAAAATGAATTCATTGCATTCAATGGATTCCATCTAGGAATGGATATCAGGCAGCTACGCATGCTGGTGGAGGTAGTCCGCCATGACGGCTTTTCGGCAGCCGCCGAGGCGGTGTTCGCGACCCAGCCAACCATCAGCAAGGCGATCCGCCAGCTCGAGGACGAGTTGGGTGAAGTGCTGCTGCAGCGCTCTCGCAATGGGGTGCGGCTGACCCCGGCCGGGCAGATCGTCTATCGGCGCGCCTTGGCCCTGCTCGGCGAGCGCGAGGACATGCTGCGGGAACTGGAAGAACTGCGCGACCTGCAGCGCGGCGAGCTGCACCTCGGCCTGGCTTCGCTAGGCAGCGACATCCTGTTCGCGCCGGTATTTGCCCGCTTCCGCCAGCTCTACCCGCAGGTCGAGCTGCGCGTACTCGAACGTGGCAGCGAGGCGCTGGAGGAAAGCCTGCGTGCAGGTGAAATCGAGCTGGCTGCCAGCCTGCTGCCGGTCGCTGACGATCTGCAGTGGCAAGCCGTGCGCACCGAGCCACTGGTCGCTCTGCTGCCGCAGCAGCATCCACTCGCCGGTTCGGCCAGCCTGCAGCTGCAGGACCTCGCTGACGTCCCCTTTGTGCTGTTCGAGAAGGGCTTCCTGCTGAACCGGCACATCATCCAGGCCTGCCAGGCCCGTGGCTTCAGCCCACGCGAGGTCACCCGCAGTGGGCAACCGGACTTCATCGTCGCACTGGTCGCAGCCGGCTTGGGCGTGGCCCTGCTGCCGCGCATGATTGCCAACGCACGCGCTCGTACGGATGTAGTGATCGTGCCGCTGGATGAGCCGGAACTGGACTGGAAAATGGTGCTGGCCTGGCGTCGCGGCGGCTATCTGTCCGCTGCGGCCCAGGCTTGGCTGCGGCTGGTGGAGGCGCAGCACAACCAAGCCGATTGAGACTCAGGCCGTCGACATCTTCCGCGGCCCCTGCAAGCGCTGCGCCACCTGCGCGGCATCGACCGCGCGGTCGTACAGAAAGCCCTGGCCAATCCGGTAACCGGCCTCGATCAGGATCTGTCGCTGGCTGGCGTTCTCCACCCCTTCTGCCACCAGATCCAGACGCAGGCTGGGCCCAAGCTTGCCGACCGCTTCGACTATCGCGCGGATCGATGGCTCATCCACCATGCGTGCGACGAAGCTTCGATCAATCTTGAGCACATCAATCGGGTAGTCGCGCAGATGTGCCAATGAGGAATGCCCGGTACCGAAATCATCCAGTGCGATCCGCATGCCTGCTTCTTTCAGCAAGCCCAATGCACGAGCAACGAATGCAGAGCCGCGATCGGTAAGCACCTGCTCGGTGACCTCCAACTCGATCAACACCGGATCAACATCGAAGCGCTGCAATTTCTCCAGCAGGGTTTCGGCAAAGTCATCACGGAGAAACTCAACCGGTGCCGCATTGATCGCGATTGGCGGCACGTCCAGGCCCTGCGCCTGCCAGGCGCAGATATCAGCCAGTACTTGCAGATGCATGGACTCTGCCAGCCGTGAGGCCAGGTCATAGTCGCGAAATGCCTCGTCCAGTTGGCAATCTGCGCCCATGCGCTTGTTTTCGGCACATGGCCAACGCAGCAGCGCCTCGTAGCCCACTACGCTACCATCCTGCAGATTCACCTTCGGCTGGTAGTACGGCACCACGCCACCATCGCGCACCAACTGCCGCGCCATCAGCCGTTGGCTCGCCGCCAGCTCGGCTATGGCCATCAACCGGCGGCTGTACAAACGCACGCCACCGCGGCCATTGGCCTTCAGATCATTCAATGCGGTATCGGCCGCTTTCAACAACTCGGCTGGATCCCGCGCATCGCGCGGGTACAGCGCGCAACCAATACTCATCCCGGTATTGATCACCTGCCCGGCATAGGTCACCGAGCTTTCCGCCAGCAAACTGATGCCTTCGGCAACCTGCAGCAACTCGGCCTCACCGGCAATATCCTCCAGCACAACCGCGAACTCATCGCCGCCCAAGCGCGTGACCAGGGCAGCATCGGACAGGTGCCCGGCCACCCGCTTGGCCAGCACCCGCAGCAGATGGTCGCCAGCCGAATGCCCCAGTGTGTCGTTGACGTGCTTGAAGTGGTCCAGATCGATGATCAGCAAGCCCAAGGTGCCATTGCACTCACGCTGACGTTGCAAACTGACTCGCAGCCTGCGATTGAACGAGCGCCTATTTGGCAAACCAGTCAACTCATCGATCTCGCAGGCGATCCGCAGCCGTCGCTCGGCATGCTGTTGCCGACTGACATCACGCGACACACACAGGATGCCGTTGACCTGTCCTCGCCGGTCAAACATCGGGGTAAGAATGTTGTCCCAGAACTGTACCGGCGCGCCTTCCTTGCCGGTTTGACCTGCAAATCGTGCCGCCCGCCCACTCATTGCCTGGGCCAACGCCCGCCTTCCTTTCTGGCGAAAAGCAGCGGGCAGCAGATCCGTCCACGGCATCCCGAACACACGCGCATCCTGCGGCAAGCCAGATGCCAGGCAGCCGGAACGATTCATATGCCGCACCGAGCCATCGATGTTGATCACCTGGATGCAGTCCAGACTGGCGTCGAGCATGCGATCCTGCAGATCAAGGCTCTGCTCCAGAGATTGACGCAGGTGGCGCCGAGCACTTACATCGGTCATCGTCACTGCCTGCAACGGCACCCCTGCACCCGGACTCCCCAGGCGCACCTCGAACCAACGCTCGATGCCGGCCTCATCCTGCAAACGGCATTCAAATACCGGTGCATGTCCGCGCAGCAGGAACTCGCGCCAAGCCGCTATCGCCTGCGCACGCTCCTCGGCGTGCACACGCTCCAGCCAGTCACGCGAACTGCCCAGCGCTGCATCATTGCCGAAGAACTCACGCCAGCGCAGGTTGGCCTGCACAGGCACGCCGTCGTGAACCATCGCAGCCATCTGCGGCAATGCATCGAGCACCGCCTGCAACTGCACATACAGATCCGCCAATCGCCCCCGTCCTGATGACGGCGCAACAACCTCGTCCCAAAGCATTGCACTTCCCCCTGATGCACTGCCCGTATCAAACAAGGCAGCGGGGACATCATGCAGGACGGAAGACCTGGAAGAAGTGAAGACCGCGTGTGCTTCGTAAACACCGAAATCGATTACAGCCTCGTGACAGATCGTAAGGAAACTACCTATCGCCTGCTTCCTTCATCCCTTCATGGAGGCTGGCCGCCCCTCCTCCTCGCGACCTCACACTCTTCCCGGGCTGCAACCAGGACATACCCAACAGCCGACACCCCATCAGCTAGCGCCGGGAGAGCCTGGCAACCACAACATAGCCAAAAGTATCCAGGTGGAGCTCCGATGCTCTCCCTCGGCCCAGTGTGAATAGCCGCGCATCGCTTCAAAGCGAAGCCGATCAATCCTCGCCTCCATCTCACGATTTGCCGCCTGCAAGGACCTTGGCGAATGAGAACGAGTGGAACTTGTTCGCAACGCCCCCTTTTTCTGGCGAAAGAGAAGAGAAATAGGCCAGCGCTTGCCGAAAAAAAGACGACCTGCGAAATCGAACTATCCCTACAGCCAACCGCACAAGCGCGGCAAGCAACCAGCATCAGAACAGCAGTAAACGGGCGCGCGCGCATGCGCTCATCCAATTGCACAGCACACTCCACCGGGCCTCACCACCAATGACCATGCAGTGCTCGCACTCATCAAGCAGAAACTGGATCGCGCAAGCCGCACATCAATTGCCAATAATTTCCATCAGCACCATCACTTCTCGCCGCCGGTCCGCTGGGAAATACCTACAGCCGAATTCCGCCACGCAACATAACCTTCTCCACGCAATTCATCACCTCAATATCCATCAAGTCCACCGAAGCCGAGCTGCGAGTGCGCAAGCAAGAATCCGATTTCCACATCCGCTCTAACTTCCCAGCGACTCGCGGCCAAGGCTAGGCAGCACTCCACCGATGCGTTCAAGCGATTGGATGATCGCTACCAAAACCCTGCAGAGAAGATAGGCGTTCTCCAAAGCACATTCGTAAACAGCGTCGCACAGCACTCAAAGCTCCGACGGCGCTGTCGCTCTGCCAACGCTGTGTCGCCATTGATAACCAGCGCTTCAGAAATGAATCAATCGTCACCTGGCGCGGCAACGGAGGCGGCGAACTCCGTGACAAGAACCGCGAGTCAACGGACCAATAGTTGTTTCACCACCGCACTCGCTCGCCGCATTGGCAGTGAGTCCATTCCCCCACTCATGCAGAACACCGCATGCCCCAACCACCGCGTCCGCAGCTGTAAGCGCTGGCACTGACAAAAAGCGCAATCAATGCTGCGTCTCACTCAGAGCCAGAACGAAACGCTCCACAGCCACTGCCGCCCTTGACCAGAATGCCTGCGAGATCCCAAAGGTAGCGCCGGCACCACCCTCAACGAGCAGGAAAACCAGATGAACCTTACCAACCCCAACATTCTCAAGACCGCCGCACTTGCACTGGCACTCTCCTGTCTGGCCGCACCAGCGGCCCAGGCAGCATCGGGATCCATCACTTTCAAGGGCGAGATCGTCCAATCCACCTGTGACGTAAGCACGGCCAGCGTCGACCAGACCGTCACCATCGGCACCTTTCCAACCACCCTCTTCAAGGAAGCTGGCGATGTCTCCGCGCCCAAAAGCTTCAACATCAACTTGGAGAACTGCGAAGCCGGCACCTACACCCTGCGCTTTGACGGCATCACCCCAAGCGGCCATCCGGAACTGCTCGCAGTAAGCAAGGCAACCGGCGTTGGCATTGAGATCCTTGACAACAACGACAAACTCTTCCCTATCAACCAGGACCTGATTGACCCGGCACTGGTCACCGTTGCCGCCACCGGCAAGGCAACCGTCAATCTGAAGGCTCGCTACAAGTCCTTCGAGAAGGATGTTGGCGCAGGCGTCGCCGACGCGAACTCGACGTTCTCGATCGAGTACCGCTGATTCTCACCGCGGGGCTGATGACGCATCGCCGTTCCCAGCCCCGCGGACAAGATTCCAAGCGCCCGCGCGCAATCGTCCAACTCCCAGGCAAGACCAATGAACTTCATGCACGCCCCAATCTGCCAGGCAGCGAAGTGGCCTATCGCCTTGGCCGCGCTGCTCTTCCTTTCCTTGTCCACTGCAGCTCATGCAGCAGTGCAAGTGCAAACCACACGTGTGATCTACGACGCAACGTCCGCATCTGCCGCCCTGACATTGTCCAACAAGAGCACCCTGCCCTATATGGTTCAGACCTGGCTGGACACCGGTGACGACTCCATGGTCCCACAGGACCTGCCGATGGCTATCACGCCGCCATTGATGCGGATGGCACCGGGCGAACAGGCGGTGGTTCGAGTGATCTACGCAGGCAGCGGACTACCAAAGGACAAGGAATCACTGTTGTGGATCAACGTGCAGGAGATTCCGCCCACTGCAGAAACCGACAACGTCCTACAGGTGGCCATCCGCACCCGCATCAAGCTGTTCTACCGACCGCGTGAACTCGACACCACACTGCATGAAGCAGCCCGCAGCCTGCAGTGGCGTATAGATGGCCAGCAACTGGAAGTGCGCAACGACAGCCCAATGCATATCACCTTCTCGCACCTGCAAGGGCTGGCAACAGCAGGCATCGGTAACGACATCAAGCTGGACATGATCGCTCCGGGCCAGACGCTCTCGGTCCCATTGTCCAAACTAAAACTCAACGATACGCACTCATTGCGCTTTGGTTACATCAACGACTACGGCGGCATCAGCGATGTCACCGACGTGCCGTTGCGGTCCTAAGCCCCCGATCCACTTCGCGATATCCATCATGCTTCGCAGAATCCGTGTAACGCTAGGAGGGGGCAGTGCGGCCCCTCGCCTGGCACCGCTCGCGGTCGCCATCAACGCACTTGGGATCGGCAGCGTAGTTGCCGCTGAGAACTTCAATCTGGATTTTCTGCGCGGCGATGCCAACCGCGCCGATGTCGCCGCGCTGTCCAGCCCCGGTGCCATCCTCCCTGGCACTTATCCCTTCGCCGTCTATCTGAATGGCAATGAGGTGGCTCGCGAAGAAATCACGTTCGCGACATCCGCATCCGGCCGGACCGAACCATGCCTGCCACGTAATCGCGTCGAACAGTGGGGCATACGTCTCGAGGATATCAAGACCGGCGCTGCCGACGCATCTGACTGCGTCGCGCTTGGTCGAGTCATTCCCGATGCAAACGTCAGCTACAACGGCAACCAGCAGCGACTGGACCTACGTATTCCGCAGGTGCACCTGATCAACCTGCCACGCGGCCACATTCCGGTGGCACTGCGAGACCAAGGCGTCAGCGCACTACTGGTCGACTATGCCCTCAATGGAGCGCACAACAATCACCAGGGCCAGCGCAGCGACAACTACTTTTTCGCATCGATCAACAGCACGCTCAATGCAGGCATGTGGCGTTTCCGGCATACCTCCAGTGGCAACCGATCAGGCAGCGACAGGGGGATGCACTGGAAAACACAGGGTTTTCGCGCAGAAACCGACCTCGGCTCCACGCATAGCAGATTGACGTTTGGCGACACATATACCGCATACGGAGTTTTTGACAGCATTCGTTTTCGCGGCGTGCAGGTATCCAGCGATGACGAAATGCTGCCTTACAGCCAGCGCAGCTACGCACCTGTTGTACGCGGCGTCGCCGCCAGCAACGCGCGCGTCGAGATCCGCCAGGACGGCAGCCTCATCTATGCGCTGAACGTGGCTCCTGGCGCCTTTCAGATCGACGATATAGTGCCCAACCGCATGAGCGGCGAGCTGGAGGTTTCCATCGTTGAAGCGGATGGCTCGTTGCAACGCTACAGGCAATCTTTCTCCGCGGTCGAAACAATGCTCCGACCAGGCTTTCTGCACTACGAATTCAACGCCGGCGAACTACGCAATGGCTATGACCGCTACCAGCCGCGTTTTGTACAGGCAAGCACAGCGCTGGGCTTGGCATCGGACACTACGCCTTATGTTGGCCTGCTGTTGTCAGAAGACTACAGCGCGATAGCACTTGGGGCGGCCCAGAGCCTCGGCCGGTTTGGATCGGCTTCCATCGACCTTGTCCATGCCCGCACCCGGCTGGCTCAAGGCACGGTCAGCAATGGCCAGAGTTACCGGTTCCTGTACTCGAAATCGCTGAATGCACACGGCACCGAATTCCGTCTGGTCGGTCATCGCTATTCCACCTCCGGCTACTACGATTTCAGCGACGCAGCCGCAGAGCGCACACAGTGGCGTCACGGCTACTACGAGACCAGCTACGACGACCCGATGGAATCTGCAGACCACGCCACCTCGTGGACTGAGCCAGCGCAACAACTGATCCGTAGCCAGCGCTATCACAATAAGCGCAATCGCCTCGAAATCGCATTGAATCAGCGCATCTCCGACAGCTACACGCTCAATGCCAGCTACAACAATCAGAACTATTGGGGTGCAAACGAACGCGAGCGTGAACTACAAATGGGGTTGAATGGCAAGATTGGCGCAGTCAATTTTGGCGCGTTCATTCGCCATAGCCAGAGTCGTTACAGCCGCGCGGACCGTTCATTCGGCATGACCCTATCCATGCCTCTCGATCGATTTGGCAAGCGCCGTAACAGCGGTTCTGCCTCCTACAGTCACTCGCGCCATGGTGGCGCAAGCTACCAATCCGGGGTAAATGGCTCCCTGCTTGATGGCGACCGGCTCGGCTATGGCGTCAATATAGGCAGAACCGATGCCGGCAATACTGGCTCGGCAAACCTGCGATACATGGGCAGCAAGGGTGTCGCGACGTTCGGCGGTACGCTCGCGGACGGTTACTCCCAGATCAACTGGGGAGTCCGCGGCGGTTGGGTTCTGCATCGCAACGGCCTGACCTTTGCACAGTCACTGCACCGTACCAATGTCCTGGTACACGCGCAGGATGGCGCCGGTCTTGGCCTGGAGAATCAGTCAGGGGTTCGCCTGGATCGCCGCGGCTACGGCCTGATCAGCGGCATCAGCGCGTATCGGACCAATCGGGTTGCACTGCGCACCGATGATCTTGGCGCTGACATTGATGCCAGCAGAATCTCCAGAAACGTAGTGCCAACGCGCGGTGCCTTGACGCGCGTGGATTTTCAGACCCGTCGCGGCGTCAGCTTGATGATCCACCCCATTCTTATCGAGGACATCCGTGTTCCGCTCGGGGCAACCGTGTTCGGCAATGACGGCTTGAGCCGCGGCATCGCAGGTCCCAATGGCGAGATCTTCGTCAGTGGCGTGAATCCGGGCGACCGACTCTCGGTGCGTTGGGGAAACAAGCCTGATCAGCACTGCGAGATGCGCCTCGATCAAGTGCACACAGCGCCATCCCACCTGACATTGCCCGGCTATCGGAACATCGAGTTGCACTGCGTTCCGCCAGGCCAATCACAGTCACAATGATTATGAAAATGAAGAGAGTTCTACTCCAGGCCCTTGCAGCATTGATGCTTCTGTTGATGCTACCAAGCACAGCGTTGGCATTGTCCTGCAAGGATGCCATGACCGAATCGGTCAACCAGGTCATCCCACTACTCGATGAGATCACCATTTCAAAAGGTGATGCAGTCCGCGGCCGACTGTTGTGGCGCTCGGATGATTACACAGTCAGTTTCCGCTGCGTCGACGCGCAGGGTGCACCGCAAGGAGAAGAAGCATTCTTCTACTGGGACCCTGACATGACCGTTGCCCGGATCCATCCCTCGATCGAGGTTGGCGTGACCATCAAGCACGTCGATCACAAGATCAATGGAGGTGATCCAAGATTTCTGGCAGGTAGAGGAACCGTGCCGCCGGCAAACCGGCAGAACTGCAAGATGTACTGGAACAACGCCAAAGCCAGGCAATGTGCAACGTCGATGGTGTTGAACGTAACGTTCTCGGTCTACATCAAGGCGACCGGCAGCCCGCCGCCCCCTAGTGGGCAGATCGACAACTACGGGGTCTACGATCTGTTTCAAGTGGACGGGGAAGGTGGCTTGAATACCATACCCAACTCCAACTTCCGCGCAGGCATTTCTGGACTCGGGCAGATCCACTTCATTGCCTGCAACCCGAACATCACGGTCATCGGAAACTCGGGTAGCACGGTGAACTTCGGCCGCATCCCGATTGCAGACATCAACAAGGGAGCAATCCAGTCGCAGATCCCGTTCCAGATCCAGGTCGACATGACCCATCCGGGTGCAGGCAATGAATGCAGCAACCGGATGCTGATCGCCTCTATCAGCACCCTCAACATGGTGACCGATGGCAGCGTCATTGTGCCAGAACTCAATGGCGGCTTCGGCATCGCGATATCCCAGGCAGATACCCCGAGTCACTTCATCCAGTTCAAGAAATCGATTCCACTTGGGCCAATCAACAACACGCTGATGAACTACGACTTCCTGGCCTCGCTGATATGGACTGATGACACCGCCAAGCTTGGGCCGTTCTCGGCAACCGCGACGGTCAATGTAACGTTCCGCTGAGACCATGCACAGCACACCAAGGGCGTCGAAGCGAGCAGCACTGACGACGGCTTTTTTGACGTGGAGCCACAGCGAGATCACTTCTTGCTGGTGCCGACTCGCGGGCTGCGCTTTGCCACCCTCAAGCAGGCGGTGTCCTGTTTCAGCCGACCAGCAGCGGCGGCCTTGAGCAAGCGCCTGAAGCTCGGGCAGTCGACATGATTCACCGCTGGGCATGCGGCTGCATGGCGCAGGCCTTCGCTCATTGCTCGCAAGCGCTTGACGGTCGCATCTATTTCGTCTGCCTTGGCTGACAGCAGCACCCGATCGACACGCGGAGCTCCGTGCGGCGAGAGCATGGTCTGGATCTCCTCCAGCGACAGCCCGCCGGCCTGACCCAGGGCAATCAGAGCCAATTGGTCAAGCACGTCAGGCGCAAAATGCCGCCGGCCACCAGCGCCACGGCTGGCCACGACCAGGCCCTTGCTCTCGTAATAACGCAGCGTGGACGAGGGCAACCCGGTTCGCATGGCGACTTCGGCGATATCCATCGCAGCCCCTTGACTTGAAGTTGACTTCAACTTTTACCATGTCTGCGTTGCTAGCTGCATCGATTGCAAAGGAACAGACATGACGTGGATGGACTTGACGCGGGTGGCCCTGGTTGGGATTGGAGCGACAGCGGTGATGGATGTCTGGACGCAGCTCCTCAAGCGACGGGGCATTCCAACACTCGACTTCGCATTGCTCGGCCGCTGGGTGGGACACCTCGGCAACGGCTGGTTCGCACACGCCAACATCAGGCAGGCCACCGTAATACCGGGCGAGCGACCACTTGGTTGGCTCATTCACTACGCCATTGGCATCGCTTTCGCGGCGCTGTTGCTGGCAATTGAAGGCTGGTCCTGGATGTTCGATCCCAGTCTGCTGCCCGCCTTGACCGTCGGCGCGGCGACCGCAGTGGCACCGCTATGGGTCATGCAACCCGCAATGGGTGCGGGGTTCATGGCATCGAAGACGCCAACGCCGTTGAAGAACTGCCTGCGCAGCCTGGCAACGCATACGGTGTTCGGGTTGGGGCTGTATCTTTCGGCTACGCTGATCGTGTTCTGTGAGGCTTGATATGACGACAAATGAAATCCGCTTTCGCGACGGCGCTACCTATGAGCGCTACATGGGCGTGTGGAGCCAACTTGCCGGCGAAGTGTTTCTCGATTGGATTGAGCCGGCACCGCATCAGCAATGGTTGGATGTCGGCTGTGGCAACGGCGCCTTCACCGGCATGGTAATCGGGCGCTGCGCGCCCCGTTCGATTCATGGTGTAGACCCATCCCTGCAACAACTTGCCTATGCAAGTGCCCAGCCAGCGCTGCAGGCAGCAGTGTTTGAGCAAGGCGATGCGATGGCCCTGCCCTACCCTGACGCTGCCTTCGATATCGCCGTAATGCCGCTGGTGATTTTCTTCGTCCCCGAGCCCGCCCGCGGCGTAGCTGAAATGGCACGCGTGGTTCGCCCCGGCGGCAGCGTTGCCGCCTACGCCTGGGACATGCTGGGTGGTGGCTTTCCCTATGAAATGTTGCTGGCTCAGATGCGCAGGCTTGGCCATGCAGTTCCCTCGCCGCCCAGCCCTGAAGCCTCACGAATCGAGGTGTTGCAGGAGTTATGGAGCGACGCTGGTCTGGAGGCGATTGAAACCCAGGAAATCGAGGTGTCACGAACGTTCGTCGATTTTGAAGACTTCTGGTCCACCGCGCTCGGCGCGCCCAGCGTTGGCTCGACGCTCGCGGCAATGGCCGCTGAGGAGCGCGCCTCGCTCAAGGCTAGCGTCAGTGCCGGTCTGCCAGCGGATGCTGATGGACGTATCACCTGCCGCGCACGTGCGAATGCGGTCAAAGGTCGCGTGCGCAGTTAGCTTCACCCGAGTGTCGATAGCCATTGTTTGGTGCATAGCTAAGTCTTGGAGAATCTGCACCGGAGTTCTCCTGACAAATATGCCGCTCGATGGTATGCGTCGGTAAGGCCCCTGCCGAGCATGGCTCGGCACTACCCCAACCCAACCCCCCCGCCATCTGATTACGCCGCTCCCACAAAACGAAAAATCCGATGCCAGAGGTCTGGCATCGGATTCCGGGTTGCTCATTGAACAGCACTACGCACTACGCGGGCGTTTGGCTTGTCACCGCCAGCTGCTACCGCGTCGTGCCAGACGCCCGATCACTCCCACTCGATCGTCGCCGGCGGCTTGCCGGAGATGTCATAGACCACGCGCGAGACGCCACGCAGTTCGTTGATGATGCGGTTGGACACGCGGCCGAGGAAGTCGTACGGCAGATGCGCCCAATGCGCGGTCATGAAGTCGATGGTCTCAACCGCACGCAGTGCGATCACCCACTCATAGGCACGTGCATCGCCAACCACGCCTACCGACTTGACCGGCAGGAACACAGCGAAGGCCTGACTGGTCTTGTCATACAGATCAGCAGCGCGCAGTTCTTCGATGAAGATCGCGTCGGCCTTGCCCAGCAGCTCGGCGTACTCACGCTTCACTTCACCGAGGATGCGCACACCCAGACCCGGGCCCGGGAACGGATGGCGATAGACCATCGCACGCGGCAGGCCGAGTTCGACGCCGAGGCGGCGCACTTCGTCCTTGAACAGCTCGCGCAGCGGTTCTACCAGCTTGAGCTTCATGTCTTCCGGCAAGCCGCCAACGTTGTGGTGGCTCTTGATGACGTGTGCCTTGCCGGTCTTGCTGCCGGCCGACTCGATCACGTCCGGATAGATCGTGCCCTGCGCCAGCCACTTGGCATTGCTCAGCTTGTTCGACTCTTCGTCGAAGATCTCGACGAACAGGTTGCCGATGATCTTGCGCTTGGCTTCCGGATCGCTGACGCCTTCCAATGCCTTGAAATAACGGTCGGCGGCGTTCACGCGCACGACCTTGACGCCCATGTTGTCGGCCATCATCTTCATGACCTGGTCGCCTTCCTGGAAGCGCAGCAGGCCGGTGTCGACGAACACGCAGGTCAGCTGCTCGCCGATAGCCTTGTGCAGCAGTGCTGCGACCACCGAGGAATCAACGCCGCCGGACAGACCCAGAATCACTTCATCGCTGCCAACCTGCTCGCGCACGCGGGCGATCTGGTCGTCGATGATGTTGGCCGCGGTCCACAGCGTGTCGCAACCGCAGATCTCGGTGACGAAACGCTTCAGCAGTGCAGAGCCCTGCTTGGTGTGGGTCACTTCCGGGTGGAACTGCACGCCGTACCAGCGCTTGTCTTCGTTGGCCATCGCGGCCACCGGGATGCGATCAGTCACAGCAGTGATGGCAAAGCCCGGCGGCACGTGGGTGACGTGGTCACCGTGGCTCATCCACACATCCAGGCGCGGCTCGCCGTTGTGGTCGGATAGGCCGCCCAGCAGCGCGTCGTTGCCGAGCAGCTTCACCTCGGCATGGCCGAACTCGCGCTGGTCAGCGGCTTCAGTGCCACCGCCCAATTGCTTGGCCATGGTCTGCAGGCCATAGCAGATGCCCAGCAACGGCAGACCGCTGTCGAACACTTCCTGCGGTGCAGCCGGCGCGCCGGGCAACGTGGTGGTTTCCGGGCCGCCGGACAGGATGATGCCCTTGGCACCAAAGCTGGCGATCTCGGCCGGATCGTGGTCCCAGGCCCAGACTTCGCAGTACACACCGAACTCGCGGATGCGACGCGCGATCAGCTGCGTGTACTGTGCGCCGAAATCGAGGATGAGGATCTTGTCGTTATGGATGTTGGTCATAAAGCCCGGCAAGTGATCAATGAAAACGGGAGTCGATGCAAAACGAATGGCGGATAGAGAAAGAGGAACGGGACCAGGTCCACGTTCCTCTTCTGCTTACCGCATCAAGCGCGGTAGTTCGGCGGCTCTTTGGTGATCTGCACGTCGTGGACGTGGCTCTCACGCTGGCCGGCACCGCTGATCTTGACGAAGTTCGGCTTGGTGCGCATTTCTTCGATGGTGGCGCAACCCACATACCCCATGGTCGCGCGCAGGCCACCGATGAGCTGATGGATGATGCCGCCAACCGGGCCGCGATACGGCACGCGGCCTTCGATGCCTTCCGGCACCAGCTTGTCGGCAGTGGCGGCGTCCTGGAAGTAACGGTCCTTGGAACCCTTTTCCATCGCAGCCAGCGAACCCATGCCACGGTAGCTCTTGTAGGAGCGGCCCTGGAACAGTTCGGTCTCGCCCGGCGATTCTTCGGTACCGGCGAGCAGGCCGCCGATCATCACCGTCGAAGCACCAGCGGCCAGTGCCTTGCCGATATCACCGGAGTAACGGATGCCACCGTCGGCGATCAGCGGGATGCGATCCTGCAGCGCTTCGGCAACAAGGTCGATCGCGGTGATCTGCGGCACGCCGACACCGGCGACAACGCGCGTGGTGCAGATCGAGCCCGGACCGATACCGACCTTGACCGCATCGGCGCCACAATCCAGCAATGCCAGTGCGGCGTCGCCGGTGCAGATGTTGCCGCCGATGACCTGTACGTTCGGGAAGTTCTTCTTGACCCAGCGCACGCGGTCCAGCACGCCCTGCGAATGGCCGTGCGCGGTGTCCACCACCAGCACGTCCACGCCAGCAGCGACCAGCGCTTCGACGCGGCGATCGGTGTCGCCACCAACGCCGACCGCAGCACCAACCAGCAGACGCGTCGCGGCGTCCTTGGCAGCGTTGGGGTTGTCGCTCTTCTTCTGGATGTCCTTGACCGTGATCAGGCCGCGCAGTTCGAACGCGTCGTTGACCACCAGTACTTTTTCGATGCGGTTCTTGTGCAGCAGCGACAGGACTTCATCCGAGGCCGCGCCTTCCTTGACCGTGATCAGGCGATCCTTCTTGGTCATGATGTGGCGGACCGGATCGTCCAGCTCGGTTTCAAAGCGCATGTCACGGTGGGTGACGATGCCGGCCAGCTGGCCGTCGTTGCCCACCACCGGCACGCCGGAGATGTTGTGCGCCTGGGTCAGGGCCAGTACGTCGCGGATCGTGGTTTCCGGACCAACGGTGATCGGGTCGCGGATGACGCCGGATTCGAACTTCTTGACCTTGGCCACTTCGGCAGCTTGCTGCTCGACGGTGAGGTTCTTGTGCAGGATGCCGATGCCACCGATCTGGGCCATGGCGATGGCCAGGCGAGCTTCAGTGACGGTATCCATGGCGGCCGAGACAATCGGCAACTTCAACCGCAGGTCGCGCGTCAGCCGCGTGCCGAGGTCAACGTCCTTAGGCAGAACGATGGAGTGAGCGGGGACGAGAGAAACGTCATCGTACGTTAGTGCTTCAGCCTGGATGCGCAGCATCGGCGTGCCCGGTAGATGTGGGGAAGCGCGACATTTTACCCTTATTTGCCCGCCGATGTCAGGGGGCAAGTGCGACGCAGTGTCGCGCTGGCGGGGAGGTGTTCAGGGACCACGGCGCCTGTAGTGGGGGGGGGGGGGGGGGGGGGGGGGGGGCGGGGGCGGGGGCCGCGGCGGCGGGGGGCGGCGGGGGAAGAGGGTGGTGGGTTGTGGGGGCCGCGGGGAGGGCAGCAGGACCCACCGGCCGCCCC
>NZ_JBRREF010000032.1:0-50456 GCF_056760135.1 Stenotrophomonas sp. STEN023
TTGTGGGGTATAGGCGGGGGCCCCCCCCCTTTCTACCGGGGGGCGCCCCCCGGGGGGGGGGAATGGGGGCACCCGGCGCGCGCCCCACTGCCTTGCGTGGGCAATCACTGGGGGTACCCGGGGCTTCACCCCGGGTCAGCGGGTCAGTTCGTCAGAACTGACCACCAAAGGTGAACTGCAGACGCTCAATCTCGTCGCCTTCTTCCTTCTTCAGCGGGATGGCGTAGCTGATCGAGATCGGGCCGACCGGAGCGCGCCACAGCAGGGCCACGCCGGCCGACGCACGCAGCTCATTGGCCTTGAAGTTGCTGGTGCCGTTGAACACGTTGCCGAAGTCGACGAAGGCCGAAACGCGCGCGGACGGGCTGTCGAACAGCTTCGGGAAGTAGGCTTCGATCGAGCCGACGGTCTTCACCGAGCCACCCAGCGGCTGGCCGTTGTAATAGCCGCCGATGGCTTCCGAGCGCGGGCCCAGGGTGTTGTCTTCGAAGCCACGTACCGAGTTGGTGCCGCCGGCGTAGAAGTTCTCGAAGAACGGCAGGCCGGTGGCACGGAGCTCGCGACGATTGGCGGTCGGATTGGTTGCGCAGTCGACAACCTGGGTGCCTGCCGAGGTGGTGCTGGTAGCGGGGATATCAATCCAGCATGCCTCGCCGATCTTGTCCTTGCCGTACGAATCGCCGTAGCCCAGCTCAAGACGGGTGTTGATCACCAGCGACGGGATGATCGGCCAGTACTTGGAGAACTGATAGCTCAGCTTGTAGTACTCAACCGTTGAGCCCGGCAACGTGGTTTCAAGGCCGAGGCGCTGGTAGGTACCACGGGTCGGCATGAAGTAGTCGTTGCGGGTGTCGCGTGCCCAGCCCAGCTCCGAACGCCAGGAGTGGAAGGTACGGGCTCCGACAGCATTGATGTAATCAATGATCGATTGCGGGGTGTAGCCCTGGTACGTGGTGATCTGGTTGCTGTCGATGCCGAACATCAGCGAGAACGCATCGTTCTCGGTGATCGGAATGCCGAACACCACCTGCGCAGAACCGTTGGTGCTGTTGTACTGGGCGGTGTTGAAGTCGGAGTAATCCAGCTCGCGCCAGGACAGGTTATAGCCCAGCGAGACGCCGTCATCGGTGAAGTAGGGGTTGGTGTAGCTGAAGCCATAGCGCTGCAGGTAGCTGCTGCGCGAGGCTTCGACCGACACGCGGTTACCGCCGCCGAGGAAGTTGTTCTGCGACAGCTGCACCGAGGTGGTCATGCCGTAGGACTGCGAATAGCCCAGGCCGAACACGAAGCTGCCGGAGGTGGTTTCCTTGACGTTGTAGACCACGTCGACCTGGTCATTGCTGCCGGTCACCGGCTGGGTCTCGACGTCAACCGACTCGAAATAGCCCAGGCGCTGCAGGCGGATCTTGGAACGGTCGATCGCCGCCTGCGAGTACCAGCTGTTCTCGAACTGGCGCATTTCACGGCGCAAGACCTCATCGCTGGTGCGCGAGTTGCCCTTGAACACGATGCGGCGCACGGCCACGCGCGGGCCCGGTACCACCTGCATGTTCACTGCCACGGTACGGTCGGCGCGGTTGCTGGTCGGGATCGGGTTGACCTTGGCGAAGGCATAGCCAACGTTGGACAGGCTGTTGGTGATGCCGTCCGCGCTGAACTCCAGCAGGGCGCGCGAGAAGGTATCGCCGCTCTTCTGGATGACCATCTTCTCGACGTCTTCCTGCGGCAGGATGGTGTCGCCGGTGACCTTGATCTCGGAAATCTTGTACTGCTCACCCTCGGTCACGCCGGCGGTGATGAACATGTCGCGCTTGTCCGGGCTGATCGAGACCTGGGTGGAGTCGATGCTGAAGTCGACATAGCCACGGTCCAGGTACCAGGAGTTGAGCTTTTCCAGGTCGCCGGACAGCTTTTCCTTGGAGTACTGGTCATCGCGGCGGTACCACGAGGCCCAGTTGTGCTCCTTGGACTCCCAGATGTCCATGATGTCTTCGGCCGGGAACTTCTCGGTACCGATCAGGTTGACGTGGCGGATCTTGGCCGCCTTGCCTTCCTTGACGGCAATGGCAACGTCGACGCGGTTACGGTCCAGCGGGCTCACCGTCGGGGTGATCTCCACGTTGTACTTGCCGCGGTCGTTGTACTGGCGGCGCAGCTCCTGGGTCACGCGGTCCAGGCTCAGGCGGTCAAAGGTGCCGCCTTCGCTGAGGCCGATGTCGGCCAGGCCCTTGAGCAGCTGCTCGCTCTTGATGTCCTTGTTGCCGGTGACGGTCAACTTGTTGATCGCCGGGCGCTCCTTGACGGTGACGACCAGGATGTCGCCCTGGCGGTCCAGCTGCACGTCTTCGAAGAAGCCGGTCTTGTACAGGGCGCGGATGGTGTCGCCGATCTTGGCGTCGTCCACCGTGTCGCCGCGTTCCACCGGCAGGTAGGTGAACACGGTGCCGGAGGAAATGCGCTGCAGGCCGTCCACGCGGATGTCGCTGGCGGTAAAGGGCTCGGCCGCCTGTGCAAGGACAGGCAGGGCCAGACCGGCAGCAAGTGCGAGGGCCAGCAAGCGGCGATTGGGAAGTCGCGTCATATCACGTCCGGTTGGAGTCGATTTCGATAATGCGTGAGTGCCGGCGTAAGACGACGACAACGGGAAAAAGTTCATCGCGGGACCAGGCTGAGGATGTCGTTGTAGAACGCCAACCCCATCAACCCCGCCAATAGCGCCAGACCGATGTATTGGCCGGCGGCCATGGCGCGCTCGCTAAGCGGGCTGCCCTTGACCAACTCAATAAGGTAATACAGCAGGTGGCCGCCGTCCAAGACGGGAATCGGCAACAGGTTGATGATGCACAGGCTCAGCGACAGCAAAGCCAGGAAATACAGGAACCAATCCAGCCCGCGTTCAGCCGAGGCATTGGCCACGCGGGCGATGGTGATCGGTCCGGAAATGTTCTTTACCGAGGCGTGGCCGGTGAGCATGCGGCGCATCATACCCAGCGAATCTGATGCCAATTTGCCAGTTTCGCGCACGGCGGCGGGGAAGGCGGCAAGTACGCCGTACTGCTGGCGGGCGTCGTAGGCCGGCATCTGGCCGGTGGCGAATTCCAGGCCGATACGCCAGATCGGTTTACCGTCCGGGGCCTTGCCAGGCTGTGGTGTGATCTCCAGCGCCAGCCGTTCACCGGCACGCTCGACCTCGATCATGCCCGGCCCGCCTCGCTGGCCCAATTGCTGGATCAGGGGCAGTACCAGTCCTGCATCGTCCACGCGCTGGCCGTCCACGGCCAGGATCAGGTCGTTGGGCTGGATCAGGTTGGCTGCGGCTGAATCGGCCGCGACCTTGGTCACCCGAGCCGGCTGCAGCGAGAACTGCCAGGCAAACCCCGCCAGTATCGGTACCTGGCGCTCATCGAAGCCAGCCGGCAGCTGCGACAGCGGCAGCACCCGGGTGCGCTCGTTGTCGAGGTTGTCGCGGACGCGCACGTGGGCATCCTGGCGGTCCATGGCAGCGGTGGTGAGGGCCATGCTGGCCTCGGCCCAGGTGTCGACAGTGCGGTCTTCGACGGCGAGGATGCGGTCACCGGCGACGAAGCCTGACTGGGCCGCCATGCCGGTGGTGCGGCCGATGGTGGCCGAATAGTCCTGGCGGCCGATCACGAACATCGCCCACAGCAGGGCAATGCACAGGATCAGATTGGCGGCAGGGCCGGCGGCGACAATGGCGATGCGCTGCCAGACGGTCTTGTTGTTGAAGGCGACGGCGCGTTCACCCGCCGGCACCTCGACCTCGCGCTCGTCGAGCATCTTCACGTAGCCACCCAGCGGGATGGCGGCGATGGCGAACTCGGTGCCGTTGCGGTTGCGACGGCTCCACAGTGGCTTGCCGAAGCCCACCGAGAAGCGCAGCACCTTTACCCCGCAGCGGCGGGCAACCCAGTAATGGCCGAACTCATGAAACGTCACCAGCACGCCCAGGCTGACGATCATCCACCACACGGACCCCAGGAAATCAGCCATGGGCGCAGCTCGGTTGTAGGGTGGAATCAGACATTCGGCAGGCGGGCAATGGCGGTTTCGGTGATATGGCGGGCCTGGGTATCGGCTGCCAACAGGACGTCCAGTGTATCGGCCGCCACGTAGGGCAGGGTAGATAGCGTGTGTTCCACCAGTGCCGGGATCGACAGGAAGCCTATGCGCCCCTGAAGAAACGCTGAAACGGCGACTTCGTTGGCGGCGTTCAGGATCGCCGGGGCGCTGCCACCGGCCTCCATCGCCTGCCAGGCCAGCCGCAGGCAGGGGAAGGCGTCCATGTCAGGCGCCTCGAAATCCAGCCGGCCCTGGCTCAGCAGGTCCAGCCCGCCAACGCCGGACTCGATCCGTTGCGGCCAGCCGAGGCCGACCGCCAGGGTGGTACGCATGTCCGGCAGGCCAAGCTGGGCCAAGGTCGAGCCGTCGATGAATTCGACCAACGAATGCACCAGGCTCTGCGGGTGTACCAGTACGTCGATGCGCGAGCCGGGCACGTTGAACAGATGATGGGCCTCGATGACTTCGAGCCCTTTATTCATCAACGTCGCCGAATCGACCGAGATCTTCGGTCCCATTGACCACTTCGGGTGGGCAACGGCCTGGGCCACGGTCACTGTTTCCAGCTCGGCGCGGGTGCGGCCCCGGAACGGGCCGCCGGAGGCGGTCAGGATGATCCGGCGCACCCCGGCTTCCAGTCGCGCGTCACGTGAGCGCAGGCATTGGAAGATGGCGTTGTGTTCGCTGTCGATCGGGATGATCTCGGCGCCGGCGTTGGCGGCCTCGCGGGTCAGCAGCTCGCCGGCCAGGACCAGTGATTCCTTGTTGGCCAGCAACAGGCGCTTGCCGACACGGGCGGCGGCCAGCGTCGAGGACAGGCCGGCGGCGCCGACAATGGCCGCGACGACGGTGTCGCAGCAGTCGCTGGCGGCCAATGCGTCGATGGCGTCATGGCCGGCGTGTGCTTCGGTCGCCAGCCCGGCGTGCTTGAGGCCGTCACGCAGGCGCGTGAACAGGGCCGGGTCGGCAATGGCAGCGTGGTCCGGGCGATGCTGCTGGCACAGCGCGATCAGGCCATCCACATTGCTGCCAGCGGCCAGCACGCTGGCGCGCATCTGCTGCGGATGGCGGGCGATCACATCCAGCGCAGAGGTGCCGATGGAGCCGGTGGCGCCAAGAATGGCGACCTGACGTAAGGAGGAGGTGGGCATGCTTAGAAGCCGAAGATTTCCTTGCCCAGCGCAAATACCGGCAGGGCAGCGAGCACGCCGTCGATGCGGTCCAGCACGCCGCCGTGGCCGGGGATGATGTGCCCGGAATCCTTGGCGCCGGCGTGGCGCTTGAGCAGGCTCTCGAACAGGTCGCCCAGTACCGAGGCCAGCACCGCCACGGCAGTGACCAGCATCAACCAGCCAAATTGCGACATCTGCACGCCGGCAAACCAGCCAAACACGCCAGCGGTGACCAGACCGGCAACCAGGCCGCCAAGCAGGCCCTCAATGGTCTTGTTTGGGCTGATGCGCGGTGCCAGCTTGTGTTTGCCGAAGGCGCGACCGGCAAAGTAAGCGCCGGAATCGGCTGCCCAGACCAAGGTCAGTGCGGTCAGCAGCCACAGGTGGCCGTTGGGTCCGGCATGAATCAGTACCAATGCGGCCCAGGCCGGGATGATTGCCAGGCTGCTGGCGGCGAGCTTGAGCATGCGCGCGCTGCTTTCTTCATGCGCGCCAAAGTCGAAGAACCGCAGCCACAGCAGCGCCAACAGCCAGAAGCCGACGCCAACCAGTGCGGCTAGCTGGAACAGCACCATGCTGCCGTCCGAGGCCCACACCAGCAGCACCATCAGCAGCAGGTTCAGCACCACCAGGATGGTGCGCGGCAGGCCAACCACGCCGGTGAGCTTGAGCCATTCCCACAGGCCGATCAGGAACACCAGTGCTGCAGCGGCGGCGAGCCACTGCGAGGGCAGGAACAGGATCGCGCAGATCGCCACCGGGGCCATGATCAGCGCTGCAATCACACGGGTCTTGGTCATGGATGGGCGCTCTTTGCCGTGTTGGCGGCAATCTGGGCGCTGGTCAGACCAAAGCGGCGCTCGCGCCCTGCATAGTCGTCCAGTGCCTGTTGAAGGACGGCCGCGTCGATATCCGGCCACAGCACGTCAGTGAACCACAGCTCGCTGTAGGCCAGCTGCCACAACAGGAAATTGCTGATACGGGTATCGCCGCCGGTGCGGATGAACAGGTCCGGTGGCGGCATGTCGGCCAAGGCGACGTGCTGGCCCAGGGCCTGCTCGTCGATCTGCTCGGGCAACAAGGTGCCGGCGGCAACCTGTTCGGCCAGATGGCGTGCGGCCTGTGCGATGTCCTGGCGGCCGCCGTAGCTGGCGGCGATGCTCAGGGTCATCGCGGTATTGCCGTGGGTACGCAGCTCGGCCTTGTCCATGCGCTGGACGATGCCAGCGGCAAAGCGGCTGCGGTCGCCGATGAAGCGCACGCGCACGCCGCGGCGGTGGAGCTCGTCCACCTCGCGGTCCAGTGCGCCGAGGAACAGCTTCATCAGCGAATCGACTTCCTCCTGCGGGCGGCCCCAGTTTTCACTGGAGAACGCAAACAGGGTCAGTGCGCCGACGCCGCGTTCAAGGCAGAAGTCGATGGTGCGATTGACTGCGCGCGCGCCGGCGCGATGGCCGATCATGCGCGGTCGCCGACGCTGCTGCGCCCAGCGCCCATTGCCATCCATGATGATGGCAATGTGGCCGGGCACGGCAACGGCGGCAGTGTCGCTATGCGGGACGGAGGACACGCCTCAGACCGCCATCAGTTCCTGTTCTTTGAGCTTGACCACTTCGTCGACGTCCTTGATCGCCTTGTCGGTCAGCTTCTGGATGTCTTCCTGGCTGCGGCGGTCGTCATCCTCGGTGATCGCCTTGTCCTTGAGTAGCTTGGCTACTTCCTGGTTGGCATCACGGCGGATGTTGCGGATGGCGATCTTGGTTTCTTCGCCTTCCTTGCTTACCGACTTGGCCAGTTCCTTGCGGCGCTCTTCGGTGAGCGGCGGCAGGTTCAGGCGGATCACGGTGCCCATGGTGGTGGGGGTGATGCCGATGTCGGAGGCGTAAATGGCCTTTTCCACTTCCTTGATCATGTTCTTGTCGAACAGGGTGATCACCAGCGAGCGTCCTTCGGACACGCTGATGCTGGCCACCTGATTCAGGGGGGTGTCGGTGCCGTAGGCCTTGACCTTGATGCCGTCCAGCAGGGCCGGTGAAGCGCGGCCGGTGCGGATGGTGGTAAGGGTATGGCGCAGAGCATCGATGCTCTTGGTCATGCGCGCCTGCGCATCTTGCTTGATATCGTTGATCATCGGCCGAATCCTGGATGTTTCTAGAACCGGCCGATTATAGGCGATTACCCCTGCCCACCGTGCCGGAAGCGGGGTTTAGTGTGCGTCGCGGCCGTGGACCAGGGTGCCGATGTGTTCGCCGTGCAGGATTTTCAGCAGTTCGCCGGGCTGGCTCATGTCGAAAACGCGCAGTGGCAGGTCGCTGTCACGGGCCAGTGCGAAGGCGGCCGTGTCCATGACTTCCAGGCCCTGGCTGATGACCTGGTCGTAGCTCAGGCTCTCGTAACGGACCGCGTCGGCGTGCTTGTTCGGGTCCTTGTCGTAGACGCCGTCGACCTTGGTGGCCTTGAGCAGCAGGTCGGCGCCGATCTCGATCGCGCGCAGCGCAGCGCCCGAATCGGTGGTGAAGAACGGGTTGCCGGTGCCGGCGGCGAAGATCACCAGGCGGCCTTTTTCAAGGTGGCGGATGGCGCGGCGGCGGATGTAGTCCTCGCACACGTCATTGATCTTGATCGCGCTCATCACCCGGGCCTTGCCGCCGGCTTTTTCAAGCGCGTCCTGCATGGCGAGGGCGTTGATGACCGTGGCCAGCATGCCCATGTGGTCGCCGGTGACGCGGTCCATGCCGCCTGCGGCCAGGCCTGCGCCGCGGAAGATGTTGCCGCCGCCAACCACCAGTGCGATCTCGACGCCGGCGTTCTGGGCCTCGATGACTTCATGGGCCAGGCGGTTGATGACCTTGGGGTCGATGCCGTAGTCCTCGTCCCCCATCAGCGCCTCCCCGGAAAGTTTCAACAGGATGCGACGGTAGGCGAGCTTGGACATGGTGACCTCAGATGGCTGGAAAACGCGGGGGATTCTAACGGATGCCGCAGTTTCAGGTGACATCTATTGTTGCAGCGCAGCGACAAAAAGCCGGTCAATCGCAATCTGGTTCAGCAGGCGGTGGGGTGAGGGTCCGGTGCGCGGGCAATTACCCGGTTGCGGCCGAGGTTCTTGGAGCGGTACAGCACGTCATCGGCGGCCTTGAGCAGGTCGCGCATGTCCGTGAAACGCTCGTAGGCGCCATGGGTGGCCACGCCGGCCGAGAAGGTCACGTGCAGCGGCATGTCGGCAACAGTGACGATCGGGGACTGGGTGATGGCGACGAGCACGCGGCGGATCACGTCCAGCGCAGTCTGCTCGTTGGTACCGGGGAACAGCACCACGAACTCCTCGCCACCGAAGCGCGCCACGGTGTCGCTGCCGCGCAGTTGGCCCTGCAATTGGCTGGCGAACGCCTGCAATACCTGGTCGCCGACCAGGTGGCCATGCTGGTCGTTGATCTTCTTGAAATCGTCCAGGTCGATGAAGGCCACTGACAGGGGGCGATCGGCGCGGCCAGCGCGGTCGAATTCCTGTGCCAGCACGACTTCCAGCTGGCGCCGGTTCAACAGCCCGGTGAGTGCGTCCAAGTGTGCCTGTTCGGTCAGGCGGCGTGCCTGCTGTTCGAAATCATCGGCGCGGCGCTTGGCAGCACTGGCGTCCTGCAGCTCGCGCAGGTTGCGCAGGGCCATCAACTCAGCGGCGTGATCGAGCAGGTAGGTGATGCGGGCGGGCGAGGGTACCGGCACGTCGAACAGCGCACTGATTTCCGGCAGCATCTGGCTGACCTGTTGCAGCACCAGCTCGAACTGACTGCTGTCCATTTCCAGCTGCGCATGTACCAGGCGCAGGGCGCGGTCACGGGCTTGGTCGGTATCCTTGCTCAGCCAGATTTCGGCAATGCTGCCTGACAGCGCAACGCAGCGGCCGAACAGGTCGGTCGGTTCGGCCGGGGCTTCGCTGTGCTTGATTGCATCGACCAGATAGGGCGGAAGGCCCCATTGCTCGCACAGCTGTGCGCCGATATCGGCATGGCTGCAGTCGAGGATGGTGCGTTCGTGGGCCAGCAGTTCTTCATTGTTGGCAGCGCCGGCAAGCAGCGCCGGATAGCTGTCGCTACGCAGCTGCAACAGGGCAAGAATGCCGATGTCCTGCAGCAGGCCGGCAAGCATCAGTTCTTCCACGCGGCGCACGTTGCGGGCCAAGCCGAGGTAGCGGGCAGCCAGCGCGCTGAGGATGCTGCGGCGCCAGACGGCCTGCAACAGGTGGGCGTGGTCTTCGTCTTCGCGCAATGCGCGCGACAGGCTGAAGCCCAGTGCGAGCTGAAGGGTGGCGTTGAGGCCAAGCATGGTCAATGCCTGGCCAAGGTTTTCAATGCGGCGGCGGCTGGCGTACAGCGGTGAATTGGCGATGCGCATCATGCGTGCGCTCAAGCCCATATCCAGTGCTATGACGTCGGCGGCGCTGGCGATGTCGGTTTCCGGATCCTGCGCAAGCTCGATCAAACGGACAGCGATGGCCGGTGGCGAGGGCAGGTTGCGGCAGAGGGACAGGGCTGCGGTGAGCTCGGGGGACATGTCAAAAAAGCAGTCGGCAGTGGGCCAAGCATACAGGATGCCTTAAGCAAAGACGGCGATTGCAGTCCAGTGCCTGGAGTGTGCCGGTGCGGGCGGCTTGAGGCAAAGAAAAAGCCGCGGATGTCCGCGGCTTTCTCAGGTGTTGCTGGTAGCGGGTGCTTAGACCTGCATCGCCTTGGCAACTTCGGCGGCGTAGTCTTCCACCACCTTCTCGATGCCTTCGCCGACAGCCAGGCGCTGGAAGCCGACAACGTCGCCGCCAGCTGCCTTGACGGCCTGCTCAACGGTCTTGTCGCCGTCCAGAACGTAGTTCTGGCCGTACAGGGTGACTTCGCTGATGATCTTGTTGATCTTGCCGCTGATGATCTTCTCGAGGATGTCGGCCGGCTTGGCCTTGTCCTTGTCGGTCATCTTGGCCAGCTCGATTTCCTTTTCCTTCGCAACGAAGTCAGCCGGAACATCGGCAGCCTTGTTGTGCGGCGGGTTCATCGCGGCCACGTGCATTGCCAGGCCCGAAGCCAGCTCGGCGTTGCCGCCAGCCAGTTCGACCAGCACGCCGATCTTGCCGTTGCTGTGCACGTAGGTGCCAACGGTGTTGTCGCCGTCGATCTTGACCAGGCGGCGGATCTGGATGTTTTCACCCAGCTTCTGGATCGCGGTGGCGCGGGTTTCTTCGACGGTTTCGCCGGTGGCCAGCTTTACCGACTTCAGGGCTTCAACGTCGGCGGCGCCGGAAGCCAGGGCGGCTGCGGCAACGGCGTCGACGAACGCCTTGAAGTTGACGTCGTTGGCAACGAAGTCGGTTTCCGAGTTCACTTCGACCAGCACAGCCTTGCCGCCGTTGCTGGCGACGCCAACGCGGCCTTCAGCGGTGACGCGGTCGGACTTCTTGTCGGCCTTGGCAGCGCCGGACTTGCGCAGGGCTTCAGCCGCTGCGTCGATGTCGCCATTGGTCTCGGACAGAGCGCGCTTGCACTCCATCATGCCGGCGCCGGTGCGCTCGCGCAGTTCCTTGACCAGGGAAGCAGTGATTTCCATGGAATTACCTCATCAATAGAAAGGGGTAGGCCGGCCATGATGGCCGGCCGTTGTTACGCAGCCCTGTCAGCGATCAGCGCCTTCGGCGCCAGCGCAGGGGAGCGGGTGCAGGGGCTGCACCCGCCAGGGGGATCAGGCCGAAGCCTCGTCGCCCTTCTTGGCCGGAGCCTTCTTGGCCGGAGCGCGGCGAGCCGGCTTGGCTTCTTCGCCAGCAGCGGCTTCGCTGAACTCTTCTTCGCGCACGGTGGCGGCGTTCGGAGCAGCAGCCTTGCCTTCCAGCACGGCGTCAGCAGCGGCGCGAGCGTACAGCTGCACGGCACGGATGGCGTCGTCGTTACCCGGGATGGCGTAATCGACCAGTTCCGGGTTGTAGTTGGTGTCAACTACGGCGATCACCGGGATGCCGAGCTTCTTGGCTTCCTTGATGGCGATGTCTTCGTGACCGATGTCGATGACGAAGATGGCGTCGGGCAGACGGTTCATTTCCTTGATGCCGCCCAGCGAGGCTTCCAGCTTGTCGCGCTCACGGCGCAGGCCCAGCACTTCGTGCTTGACCAGCTTGTCGAAGCTGCCGTCGGTTTCACCGGATTCCAGTTCCTTCAGGCGGGCAACCGACTTCTTCACGGTAGCGAAGTTGGTCAGGGTGCCGCCCAGCCAGCGCTGGTTCATGAACGGCATGCCGCAACGCTCGGCTTCTTCCTTGATGGCGTCGCGCGCGCTGCGCTTGGTGCCCAGGAACAGGATGGTGCCGCGCTTCTGGGCAACCGAGGAGATGAAGTTCATCGCATCGTTGAACAGCGGGACGGTCTTTTCCAGGTTGATGATGTGGATCTTGCCGCGGGCGCCAAAGATGTACTGGCCCATCTTCGGGTTCCAGTAACGGGTCTGGTGGCCGAAGTGGACGCCGGCTTCCAACATCTGACGCATGGTGATCTGGGGCATTGCAAAACTCCTGATGGTGGAACTGACACCGCGCGCGACCGGTTTGTTGGAGTCGTGCTGCGATGCGCGGCTTCATATATGGAGCGCGCAAACAGTTCCGGGGTTGGGCTTCCCTGATGCCTCCGTGGCCGAACCCTGAAGGACAGGGCACCCCGGCACGGATGGGGGCAACAGGTGAGGATTCACCGGTTGACGCCCGGTGTCAGCGCGCTTCAAAGGGCAGGAGCCCGAAAAAGCCGGCGAAGTATAGCCCCTGGCTGGACTGGACGCAATTTACCGGGCCGGTAGCTGATTCTGGCTGGCTTAATAGGTAAGCGTCACCGTGATTGTGTCGCTGTAAGTGCCTGGAATGGGTGCCGCCTGTGGGAACACCCGGCCGTAGACGGGGAACGAGACATCGGCATTTTCGCCGACATCACTGGCACCGGTGGCCTTGGAGTCGCCCCAGGGGATGAGCAGCGCTGGGTCCAGGTAAAGCTCATAGGGCAGGAAATTGCCGTTGGATGCCATCCGGCGTTGCCCGTTGGCGGGGTTGCTGCCGTTGCTCAGGGTCATCGTCCATGCGGTACCGATGGCACAACGCATGCGGATCAATGATGTCTGGTCGCGCGGGGTATCAAGGCGCGTGGCGCTGCCGAAGTCCAGATCGTTGGCGATGCTGATCAGGCATGCGTTGGCTACTTGTGCGCTGACAGTGCCGAAAAAGAACTGGGATTGGCCAGCCCCTCCCAGCAATGGAAAGGTGCCATCGCGGCAGTTCGCTGCGGTGGGCGGTGCCAGCAGTGGCGGGCCATAGCTGTATCGCAGGACGGAAGGTCCTGGATTGCCTTCGTACAGATAGGCTGCTGGCAATACCTGGCCGCCCGGGACGCGGGCATAGATGTTGAATGAGATCTGCTGCGGGCTCAGTGCACCTGCCTGGACTGAGATGGCATAGACGGGCTGGCTGCCACCCAGTGGGCCGAGCAGCTGTGTCTGCGCGGGGTTTGCATAGAGATCGTAGTTCATCATGGCGCCTGCGTCGTTTGTCATGCGGCGTGGTGCCACGCCGCTGGGGATACCCTCGCCAGGGAAAATGCAGGCGGTGATCTGGTTGCCGAACGGTGCCAGGCCTTGGCAAGTCACGATGACGGTGGCCGCTGTATCGGTGGTGGCGGTGCCTTGAATTTCGCCGAAGTCAATATTCGGGCTGCGGGTTACCTGACAGCTTTGTGCCGAAGCAGCAAGCGGGTGCCATGCCAGTGCCGGCAGCAGGATGAGTCTCGTTGTGATGCCCAGGTTTCGCAGTGACGACGTGGCTGTGTGGCTCATGGTTGGCACCGCAGTGTTGTCACCTGGGTCGGGTCGGCGCGTTGTGCCGCGCTTGGCAGGGGAAGCACGCAGTCGTGGCTCTCGTCCAGCGAGATGCGCAGGACTGCACCGGCAGGTGGGTCCTGTAGATACACCTCGCCGCCATGGCCAACGACGGTGGTTGCCACGGTTTGGCCTGCAAGTTCGACGGTGATCGCGCTGCCCATACCCAGCCATTGGCCATCCGCGCCGCGAATCTGCAGAGGCATCGGGTGGCTTGGCTGCAGTTTGAACACCACGCTCGCGCCACTACCGGATATGGGTACCACCTGACGCTGTGGATCATCCAGCAGCATGTCCATTGGCAGGCCAAGGGTGTCGATGCTGATCAGGTTGCGCTGCCAGGCGCGTAGCGGTGTTACCAGCAACTGACCATGCGCATCGGTGCGGCCGATCAAACGGTTCTCCAACCGTACCGGGACCTGTGCCACGCCATTGGTCGATACCAGCGCGAATGCATCGTCAACCCGGCGCAGCGTGTGTATGCCTCGGCCGAACCACACGACGCTGCCATTCGCGTCGGCGTATCCAGCCGTGCCGGCATCGGCGTTGTAGTCCATGCCAACACGCCATTGGCCGGCGCCGCCCAGGTGGCTCAGCTCGGCGTTGGCGCTGCCGCGTGTGCCCACGTCGGCCTGCGCGCGCCAGCCCCAGCCGCCTGTATCTGCAGGCAGGCTGCGATTGGCCTCCAGTGCGAGCACGTTACCGTCGTTGCCGTGGCGCAGCGAACTACTGAGCTTGGTAAGTCGTCCCAATGGCAGGGAGACATACAGGTTGGCGCTGTCCGCCTGGCGGTTGTCCAGGTCGTGCTGGAACTGCATGCTGAGCCAGGTATTGGTGCGCAGGTTGCGTGACCATCCAAGTCCGCTCAGACGGGTACGTGTGCTGCCGGGGTATTCCTGCGACACGTAGCTGAGACTGAACTGGCCGCTGTGGGCGTTGCCCATACCTACAAAGAACTGGTCGGTACGGCGGGGCAACGGCGCATTGGCAAGAAGTGCTGGTGCATCGCGAAAGTTGGCGCTGCGGCGCTGGGTACGCGTCGAGATACTGAAACCGTGTGCGTTCCATTGATAGCCAAGCGCATGTTGGTGTCCAGGCGCGCTGCCAGCGTGACTTCTGCTGAATGAGCCGCTCAGTATCCCGCCGCGCTTCCCAAGCAGGGCCACCGCGCCTATGCCTGCCAGTTGCAGGTCCGTACTGAGCTCGGCATGTGCTTCGACGGTCAGTTGTTGGTGCAGGCCGTGGCGCAGGCTGGCGCTGGCCATCGGCCTGCCGCCGTAGGCGATGGAGCGCAGTCCGTAGTCCTCACGCAACACGCCAATATCCAGCGACCAGTCGCTCAGGCCGGCCTGCAGCAGGGTGGGTGTGCCATACAGCGCGAACTCCAGCATGCGCTGCTGACCATTGATATCGGTCACCAGCAGCTGCGCCTGGCCACTGCCGTTGAGCGAGGGAGCTGTATCCAGCTGGAACCGCCCAGGCTGCACGTTGCGGCTGGCCTGGCGGATACCATTGATGTACAGGTCCACCGTGGACGGCAGTACCGCATCGCCGGTGAACGAAGCCAGCGGCGTGGTGACCCGGTACGGCTGCAGGGAAAAGTTGCGCGATAGATGCACACCCGCGATGCGTGCGGCGCGCGACCATTCGAGTGCGCCGGTTACATTGTCGCCAATGCTCAGGCTGAGCATCGGACCGGGCAGGTCGAGTTGCCAGTGGCTGTCCAGGCGGATGTTCCGGCTTTGCCAGTGGCCGCGGCTGGCATCCAGGCGTGTACTCTGGGTGGTGGACCAGATGCCTGTTCCCACGCCGAACAGGCGCAGCTCGGTGAAGCTGCCGGCGCTGCGGAAGCCGCGTTGCTGTTGTGCATGCAGGTCGTAGTTGAGCAGAAGGCCGGGGCTGCTGTCGCTTGCTGCAAGCGCAACGGGGGCCGTG
Source organism: Stenotrophomonas sp. STEN023 (assembly GCF_056760135.1). NCBI lineage: Bacteria > Pseudomonadati > Pseudomonadota > Gammaproteobacteria > Lysobacterales > Lysobacteraceae > Stenotrophomonas > Stenotrophomonas sp. STEN023. The sequence goes on from NZ_JBRREF010000032.1 coordinate 15,072, forward strand.
CCAAGGCTCAGGTGAGTGAGCGGTCGATCCAGTCCAGTCAGCGGCAGCTGCAGTGCGAGGCGCTGGTTGGAGGCGTCGTAGCTGATCTCGATATCCGCCAGTTGCGCCAGATCGACCAATTGCTGGTCGGGTTCGACGTTCGCCGGCAGGTGCAGGCCGAGTTCCCGCAATGTTGCCGCACTGGCAGACAGCTGCTGTCCGATAACGATGAAGCGTGCAAGCTGGGTGCTGCTGCTCTGGTTGATGCTTACTTCCAGATACAGCTCCTGCGGCAGCTGTTTGCCAACACTGGCGGGCAGCCCTTCCGGGTAGGCCGGTGGCGTGGCGGAAACGAGGGGGCTGCTCGCCATGAGCATCGCAAGGTCAAAGCTCAGCAGAGCGCAACGGCTGCGGGATGGCGGCATCGTTCAGCCTGGCCTGCAAAGTTCCGGTGAGGGGGAAGGAGGGTGGTAGCGGCAGCGTCCACTGCATTTGTTGGCCCGCCAGCACATAGCCCAGCAGGCCGGGTGTCAGCTCGATCGGTGCGCCGTTCTCGGGTAGCCAGCGCAGCTGGCTCAGGCGTAGGCGTTGGACGCCCGTGTTGTGCACGATCAGGGTCAACCGGCCGGCGTCCACCCGCCAGTTGGCGTGCAGCCCGGATGTGTCAGCAGCAGCCTTGCTTCCCAGCTCGCGCGGACTTGCGCCAGTGGGCAGTACGAATGCCGGGATGGAGTAGCGCAGCAGGAAGTTCAAACCCTGGCGGGGTCTGGCGTGGATGCCGGGCAGTTCATCCACCAGCAGGCGATAGGCTTGTTCCTGGGTGCCGCTTGCCGGCAAGGGGCTAGCCCGCAGCACACGTACCAACTGCCGTTGGCCGGGGCTGATCTGGACGATGGCAGGACGCGCCAGCAGCAACTGCGATGGCTCAAGCACATCAGCTGCATTGCGTTGGGTCCAGTGCTGTACCCGCACCTGTGCATGCAGTGGCTGATCGCCGCTGTTCTCCAGCCACAATGCCTGCGCCTGCACGCCATCGCTGAACTCCAGCAGGATTGGTGCGACCTGCAGATCGCCGGTGCTCGCCAATGGGGCTATCAGCAGCAGGCCCCAAGATGCCCAAAGCAAGGTGCGCAGCGCGGTGTTGCGTGGGCGCGGGCAGGGCAGTTGCATCTGGCCAGCACTCAATAGGTGATCGTGGCAATCACCGTGTCGCCGTAGCTGCCGGCTGGCGCATCGGTGGAAGGCACGCGGCCATAGATCGGGATGGTCTGTGCACTGGCCGTGCCGGTGCCGGCAAGCGTATCGGTGCCGATCACCTCGCCCCAGAAGTTCTGCCGTCCGGCATCGCGGTACAGCCCATAGGCGACGAAATTACTGGCCCCGTCGCTCATGCGCCGGTTGTCGGCGGCGGCCGTGGTGCTGGTGGCATTGGCACCGGGATTCATGCCGATGGTGTAGGGCGTGCCGTTGCTGCAGTTCACCTCCAGTGTCCCTTGGGCATCAACCGGGGTGCCGGTTGCGCGGGCCAGGCTGCCAAAGTCGATGTCGCCAGCGGCGACGGTCTGGATATCGCAGGACTCGGTGATGACGATGCGCACCTGGAACTGTGCGGTCTGAGTTGCGGCCGGCGCCAAGCCGGCAATTCCTGTCAGGGCAATGCTGGCTGCGGTGATGAAAAACCTGCGCGTGAGCATGTCGATTCTCCCGGCGATTGACGGCAGAACCAATGGCACGGGGTGACATCGGCCTGCGCGCAAAGCTAAGCACGCCAGCGATCAACTGGCGCGAATTCATGCAGGTCGGTCTGTCTGAACAGGCGATGTTGCTAAGTTCAGTCAATCGACAGGATGGCATTCATTGCCGCAAATGACGTTTGCCGTGCTGGTCGCCCAAACCCAAGAGGGCGTTGCGCCAAGCCCGCACGCCGGTCGGATGATTGGCTACCGTGGCTTGGGTAGTTTCGTCGATACCGCTGCGCTCAGTAAGTCAGGTTCAGGGTGATGGTGTCCTGATAGGTGCCAGGCGTCGCACCTGCCTGCTCCGGCACGCGACCGTATACGGTCAGTTCCTGTATTGCCCCGGTGCCGACACCACTTACGCCGCCAACTTGGGCACTTCCCCAGCGGCTCCGATGGGTGGGGTCGCTGTAGAGCTCATAGCTGATGCGCTCGTCAGCGGCGGCCATGTGACGCTTGCCTGATTGCGCATGCAAGCCATCGTCAAGGGTGGCATGCCAGGCAACGTTGGGGGTGCATTTGAATTGCATCGAAGTGGTCTGTTCGCGTGCTGCCCTGAGTCCGGATGTGGTGCCGAAATCCATGTTGGAGAGGGCGCTGATGCGGCAACTGCGCAGTACGGTTGCGTGTACGCCGCTCCAGTTGAAACTGATGTCGCCGGCGCCGCCGAGATGGCCGGGGTTACGGTCGCGGCAATCGCTGGCCAGTGGAGCATGTATGTAGCCATAGCTGTAGCGGATGTAGGAGTTGTACGGCACATCACTGTAAGGAAGATTTCCGGGCAAATTCTGGCCGGCAGGAACGCGGCCATAGATGGGGACTCTGATGCTCAGGTTTTCGCGCGGCGCGATCCGGAAGCTGATGCTGTACAGCGGATAGCTGCTTGAGTGAGGACCGATAAGTTGGCTGCGGGCAGTATCTGCATACAGGCCATAGCTCATGAAAGCACCGTCTCCGTTTGACATCAGCCTTGGTTCCAATGCGCCTGCCGTGCCGCTGCCGACGAACAGGCAGACCCTGACCAGTGCAGCAGTCAACAAGGTGGCAGTGCCGCCGTTGCAGTTCAGTACCAACGACGTCTGGGTGTCCTGGTAGCCCGCGCTGGATACCGTGCCGAAGTTGAGGGTCGGTGAGCTTGATGTTGAGCAATATGGCGCAGCAAGGGCGTGCAGTGATGGCAGCCAGAGTGCGGCGAGCAACAACAATGCACCTATGCGCCCCCGCCGGCCATGGCGTGATGGCGATATTGTCTGATTTGGTTGCAGCATCATTCGCAAGTCACATCCTCCAGGTTGATGCGGCCTTGCTGCTCGGTAAGCACTGGTAGTGTCGCGGTGCATCCGCCTGCATCAGCGTTGAATCGCAGCCGCGCGCGCGCGGGTGGGTCGAGTAGATAGACCTTTCCTTCGTGGCCGACACGACTGACGGCAGGTGGCAGGCCCGGTGCTTCGATGCTGATCTGGCTGCCGGCTGGTAGCCATCGACCATGGCGGTCGCGTATACCTATATGTAATGCCAATGTGCGGCGCATGCTGAATGGCACCAGCACGCCGCGACGGGTCTCGGGCACCACATTCATGCTGGTGCTGCCAAGTTGCATGTCGGCTGGCAGGTGTTGCGGATCGATGGACAGTTGGTTGCGCTGCCACGCATTGAGCTGGGGCACCAGTAGTTGCCCGTGCTTGTTTGTGCGGCCGATGTCGCGGTTGTCCAGCTGTACCGGAACGTCGGCCATGCCAGGGGTCGAAATCAGCGCGAACGCATCGTCAATACGCGGCAGCGCATGCGCATGGCCGCCGAGCCACGCCAGTGCGCCGTTGGCACTGGCATGAATCTGTGTGCTGCTGCGCTGTGCATTGTCATGGTCCAGGCCTGCGGTCCATTGACCATGCTGCCCGCGACGGGCTACCTCCGCACGCATGCCGCGACGATCATCACTACCGCTGAGCTGGGTGCGCCAGTTGAGTTCACCTTGACGCGCGGCGGTATGGTTGGCCTCCACTGACAGTTGATTGCCGTTGCTGGTATGACGGAGCGTGGCGGCACGACTGGTGTTGCGATTCAGCGGTTGTGACCAATACGCGAACGCGCTATCGCCACGCCTGTCACTCAGGTCACGGTTGAAGCCGAGGTTGAGTTGGCTGTTGTCAGGGAAGCTGTGTGACCAGTTGATGCTTGCATAGCGACTGGGTTGGGATTCGCGATACCGCTGCGAGACATAGCTGATGCCGAGTTGTCCAAGCGGCGTGCTGACCCCCGCAAATGCCTGCTCGCTGCGCTGCGGCAGGGACGTCCGCTCATGTGCCGCAGCAACGTCGCGGTAGCCCGCATTGCGCCTGAGGGTACTGGCGGACAGGGTGAACTGGCGTGAACTCCACTGGTAGCCAAGACCTCGCTGGCGTCCACTGATTGTCCGTGCATGGCTGCTGGCCAGCGATCCGCTCAGTACGCCGCCGCGCCGGCCAAGCAGCATCACCACACCCAGTCCGGCCTGATCAATGCCTTGACTGCTTTCGGCATGCCATTGCAAGGTCACGCTGTCGCTCAAACCGTGGCGAAGACTGGCACTGGCGACGAGGTGATTGCCGTAGGCAAATGAGTGCTGGCCATAGTCGCGGCGGATCGCCCCCAGTTCCAGTGACCAATCTGTCAGCCTGGCCTGCAGCAGCTCGGGCGTTCCGTACAGAGGGAAACCCAGCGTCCGGCTTTGGCCGTTGATGTCGGTGATGACCAGTGTGGCCTGGCCGATACCATTGAGCGATGGGCTGCTGTCGAGCTGGAAACGCCCCGGTTGCAGTTGCTGGCTGGATTGACGGATGCCGTCGATATACAGATCCACCGTGGAAGGCAAGGTTGCTTCTCCAGCGAACGAGGCTGGCGGGGTGGTGGTTCGATAAGGCTGCAGCGAGAAGTTGCGTGACAGGCGCACGCCGCCAAAGCGGAGCGCGCGCGACCACTCATGGGCCGCGGATACGTTGTCGCCAACGGTCAGGCTGAGCATTGCTTCGGGGAAATCCTGCTGCCAGCTGCTGTCAAGTCGCGTGCTGCTGGTGCCACGCTGACGGTGGCCATCACTGTTGTTGAAAGCATGGGCCATGGTGTTGCTCCAGACGCCGGCAGCCCTGCCAAACAGCCGCAGCTCGCTGAAGCTGCTTACGCTGCCCGCATTGCCGCTGTGTTGCGCGTACACGTCATAGTTGAACGCAGCACCGGCTGCGCGCTGCTCTGGATCAGGGCGAGGGTGGTCAATGTGGCGCAGGTCCAGGTAGGTCGGTGGACGATCGAGCATGTCCACCGGTACCTGCAGATGGATACGTTGGAGTTGAACGTCGTAGTGGAGCTTGACGCCGGGCACCGACAACAACGGGATCAATGCGTGTCTGCTGGCTTCGACGGGGAGTTTGATACCCAGCAGGCGGAGGCTGGAAGGGCTGGCAAGCAATGCGTCCTGGCGAACCACAAAACGGGTCAGTCCACCGATGTCGGCTTGGTTGACGCTGGCTTGCAGATGCAGTTCGTACTCGCCGGTATCGTCCTGATGTGCGAGTGATGCATTGCCGGGCCCTTCGGCGAGCGCAGCCGCCGAGGCTGCGGCGGCAATCGCAAGCCCCGCGCTAACGGCCAGTAGTGACCTGCGGTAGAGGTTGAGGGTCGGCATCGTCATTGAGTCTGGCCAGAAGGGTGCCGTTGACTGGCAAAGCCGTCGGCAATGGGAGCGTCCAGCGCATCTGCTGGCCAGCCAGGACGTAGCCCAGCAAGCCCGGGGTGATGTCGATGGCTGCGCCGGATGCTTGCGTCCAGCTCAGTTGACTGATGCGGATGCGCTGTGTGCCGCGGTTGTGCAGCGACAGCGTGGCGCTGCCGTCGTGCACCGACCAATCGCCTTGCAGCTGACTGGCGTCGGTAGGCTCGCGCTTGCTGCGGCGTTCCAACTGGGGTGTGGCGCCTGCAGGCAGCACAAACACAGGGATGGAGTAGCGCAGCAGAAAGCGCAGACCTGAGCTGGCGCCGCTGGCGGTATCGGGTAATTCATCCACGATCAGCCGGAATGCATTCTCGCTGGCCTGACTGCCGGGCTGGGCTTGCAGCATGCGCACCAATTGGCTGCGCCCAGCGTCGATATCGACCAGTGGTGGGCTGGCGAGCAATACATCGGAAGGCTGCAGCAGCTCTTGCCCGTTGTTCTGGGTCCAATGCTGCACCCGGAGCTGTGCGCGCAAGGGCTCGGTGCCTGAATTGGTCAGCCAGAGTGTCTGCGAGCTTTGTTTGTTGCCGAATTCCAGCAGGATAGGGGCGACTTGCAGATTGCCCGCGTGAGCGGGGAGCCAGGACGGCAGGGTCAGTACAGAAGCGGTGGTGGCGAGCCATGCCAGGCTCGCCACCCGCAAACGGAGCGGGTGGCGATGGTTCACGTCACTGGCCTGCTCAGTAGGTGACGGTGGCGGTGATGGTGTCCAGGTAGACGCCAGCGGCGACGTCGGTAGCCTGTACCCGGCCGTAGACCGGGATTGACTGCTGCGCAGCGGTGCCGATGCCGCCCACTGTGTTGGTCCCCAGTACCCGGCCCCAGAACAGGGTGCGGGCCGCGTCCCGGTACAAGCCGTAAGGTACGAAACCGCCATCGGCACTGGTCATGCGGCGATTGTCGGCTGCTGCCGTGGGACTGCTGGAATTGAGGCCAGGGTCCAGCGCGATCTGGTAAGGGGTGCCGCGGCTGCAGTTGAGCTGCAGCGTGCCCTGGTTGTCGATCGGGGTGGCGGAGGTGGAGCGGATGTGGGTGCCAAAATCGATGTCCGTGGCATTGACGGTATGCACGTCACAGGACTCGGTAATGGTGATCTTGACCTGGAACTGCGTGGTGTCTGTCGCTGCGTGGGCGGCGCCGGTTGTGGCGGCGGTGGCGATACAGGCGAGCAGGGGGAGGTTGCGGAGTTTCATGGCGATCCTTGGAAAGAGACAGCGCGCCTGCCCTGCTTCGTCCAGTCCTTTTCATTGGCCTGGCACGCTGCGACAGGTGCGGATTGAGTCTGTTCCCAGGGGGGATGGCGAGGGTATGAGATATGTCCCAAGCGTAGAATTTCTGTGATGCGCATGCGTGATTTCAGCGCTGATTTGACAGGGTTTCCGCGCCTTTTTCTGCTCCCGATAGGACGATTCGCATGGGTATGGAAGGGTTGGTGCAGGTGCGGGCTCGGTCGGCTGCGGGCGGGCCGGTCGCGGCAGGCCAGGGCAGGCGGCTCAGCGGCCGATTACGCGTTCATTAATGTGAAATACTTAGCGAAATAGCCCAAATGGGGGATAATCGGCACATGGCAATCCAACTGAAAACCCCCGAAGAAATCGAGAAGATGCGCATCGCCGGCCGTCTGGCGGCTGAGGTGCTCGACATCATCACCCCGCACGTCAAGCCCGGTGTCACCACCGAGGAGCTGGACCGCATCTGCAACGACCACATCGTCAATGTGCAGGGCACCGTTCCGGCCAATGTGGGCTACCGCGGATTCCCCAAGACCGTGTGCACCTCGGTCAACAACGTCATCTGCCACGGCATTCCCAGCGAAGCCAAGGTGCTCAAGGATGGCGACATCGTCAATATCGACGTGACCGTCATCAAGGATGGCTGGCACGGTGATACCAGCCGCATGTACTACGTCGGCACGCCGTCGGTGATGGCCAAGCGCCTGGTGGAAACCACCAAGGAAGCCATGTGGCGCGGTATCCGTGCGGTCAAGCCGGGCGCGACCCTGGGCGATGTGGGCCATGCGATCCAGGAGTTCGCCGAAGGCGAGCGTTTCAGCGTGGTGCGTGAGTACTGCGGCCACGGCATCGGCAAGGTCTACCACGACGAGCCGCAGGTGCTGCATTACGGCCGTCCCGGCCAGGGCCTGGTGCTCAAGCAGGGCATGACCTTCACCATCGAGCCGATGATCAATGAAGGCACTCGCTACACCAAGGTGCTGCCGGACGGTTGGACCGTTGTAACCAAGGACCGCAAGCTCTCGGCACAGTGGGAACACACCATTGTGGTGACCGAGGACGGCGTTGAAGTGCTGACGTTGTCACCGGCCGAAACCGCGCAGGCATGACCTCACTGCCGGCGGGCCCGAGTCTGGACACGCCGGCAGATTCTGCCGGTGACGCGCAATGGGCTGCCGATGCACGGCAGTCACTTGCCCACACCGATGCCCGCCTGGGCAAGCGTTTCGAGCAGACCGACAATGTCGAACGTCTGCCCGGCCTGCGCGCGCGCGCGGTCGATCAACTGATCATTGAAGCCTGGCAGCGCTGCATTCCTGCGGCGGCTGGCCTGGCACTGTTCGCGGTCGGCGGCTATGGCCGTGGCGAGTTGTTCCCGCGCTCGGACATCGACCTGCTGGTGCTGGCCGAGACCGAAGTGCAGCAGCGCCACGAAGCCGCTTTGGCGCGCCTGTTCGCCCTGCTATGGGATGCCGGTCTGCCGGCCAGCCATGCGGTGCGCTCGGCAACCCAGTGCGTGCAAGCCGCTGCCGACCAGACTGTACTGACTGCCTTGATCGAGGCACGCCCGCTGGTTGCCGACGCGACCGCCCAGCATGGTCTGGCACGTGCGATCGCGCCGAGCCTGGTATGGCCGCCGCGCGAATACTTCCTGGCCAAACGCGAGGAACTGTTGGCGCGACACCAGCGTTTCGGCGACACCGCCGACAACCTCGAGCCGGACATCAAGGATGGCCCGGGCGGTCTGCGCGATCTCAATACGCTGGGCTGGATGGCGCTGCGCGCCTTCGGCGTCAGCAATATCGATGCGCTGGTCGGGCTGGGTCATCTGGGTCTGGACGAGGCCGCGGCACTGAAGCGCGAGCGCCTGGTACTGGCGCGGTTGCGCTTTGGCCTGCACCTGGTCGCACAGCGACCGGAAGAGCGGCTGCGTTTCGATTACCAGAAGACCTTGGCAGCGCGCATGGGCTTTGGCGACGACGCCGAGAGCCTGGGCGTGGAGAAGATGATGCAGGGCTTCTATCGCAGCGCGACGGTGATCCGCCGCATCAGCGACCGCCTGCTGCAACGCTTTGAAGAACAGTTCGATGGCGAGGCCACGCCGCTGCCGGTAGGCGAGGGCTTCTCGCTGCGTCGCGGCTATCTGTCCGCCGACGATCCGTTCTGGCCGCATGGTGATATCCGCAGCATCTTTGCGTTGTTCGCCTGCTGGGCACGCAGCTCCGATGTGCGCGGCCTGCACTCGATGACTGCGCGCGGTCTGGCCGAGATGCTGGACGAAATTCCCGCCTATACCGCCGTGGATGACGATGTCCGCGAGCAGTTCATGGCCTTGCTGCGCGGCCCGCGCGCGGTCGATACGCTGGCGCGGATGGCGCGCCTTGGCGTGTTGGGCCAGTGGATTCCCGCATTCGCCGCAGTATCCGGGCGCATGCAGTTCGACCTGTTCCATGTCTACACGGTGGACCAGCACACTTTGATGGTGTTGCGGAACATGGCCTTGTTTGCCTCAGGCCGCGCTGACGAGCGCTTCTCCATCGCCCATGAAGTGTGGCCGCGCCTGCGCAAGCCGGAGCTGTTGCTGTTGGCTGGCCTGTTCCATGACATCGCCAAGGGCCGTGGTGGTGATCACTCCGAACTGGGTGCGGTGGATGCGCGCGAGTTCTGCAGCCTGCACGGGCTGGGCAGTTCCGACACCGAGCTGGTGGCGTGGCTGGTCGAGCAGCACCTGCGCATGTCGATTACCGCGCAGAAGCAGGACATCACCGATCCCGATGTGATCCACCGTTTTGCCGGCCTGGTCGGCGACCGTGACCGTCTGGATTACCTCTACCTGCTGACCTGCGCCGACATCGCCGGCACCAGCCCCAAGATGTGGAATGCATGGAAGGACCGGCTGTTGGCCGACCTGTACTTCGCCACCCGCCGCGCGCTGCGCGAGGGCTTGGAGCATCCGCTACCGGAAGCGGAGCGGGTCCAGGAGGCGCGCGACAACGTGCGCGAACAGATGCGTTTGCTCGGCCATGACGATGCGGTGATCGATCGCCAGTTTGCGGCCATGCCCGATGAAAGCTTCGTGCGCTTCCGTCCCGAACAGCTGGTCTGGCAGGCGGCGTCCTTGGTGGAAATCCACAAAGGCGGCACCTTGGTCAAGGTGCGGCGAATCACGCCCGAGAGTGATGCGCTGGAAGTCTTCGTGCATTCACCGGACCGCGATGGCATGTTCGCCGCCATCGTGATGACCCTGGATCGTGCCGGCTACGGCATCCATCGTGCGCGCGTGCTGGATGGCCCGGACGACACCATCTTCGATACCTTCGAAGTGACGCCTGCTGGCAGCTTCGCCGATGGCGATGCCGCGCGCCTGGAGACCGTGCTGCGCAAGGCCCTGGCCGGCAATATCCTGATACTGCGCCCGTCGCGACGGGTGATGCCGCGTCAGCTCAAGCATTTCCGCTTCGCCCCGCGCATCGAGTTTCTCGATTCCAGTCATGAGAACCGGACTGTCTTGAATCTGGTGGCACCAGACCGCCCCGGTCTGCTTGCCGATGTAGCGCATGTGCTGCGTGACCAGCGCCTGCGCGTGCAGGATGCGCGCATCGCCACGTTCGGCGAGCGCGCCGAGGATCAGTTCCAGCTTACCGATCGCCACGATCACCCCCTTACCGATACCTCCATGCAGGCCTTGCGTGACGCATTGCTCGCCTGCCTGGATCCCGACAACAAGCCAGGAGACCCCCACTGATGGCAAGCAAGCCCGCAACCAAGAAGACCGTGACCAGGAAGACCGCCAAGAAGGCAGCGCCTGCAAAGGCTGCGCCGAAGAATAAAGCCGCAGTAGCGACCAAGGCGGCCGCCAAGCCTGTTGCGAAGACGGTCAAGGCAGCGGTCAAGAAGGTTGCTGCTGCCAAGCCGAAGTCGACCAAGCCGGTGACGCCGTCGGTAGGACCGCGCAGCCTGCGCAAGCCGCCGGCACCGGGTGTGGCCGAGTTGAAGTTCAGCATTGAAAGCGCATTCGAGCGCCGCACCATGCTGACCATGGACGAGATCGAAGGTTCGACCCGCGCGCTGGTCAACCGCGTCATTGACGGACTGGAGTCCGGTGAGTTCCGCGTTGCCGAGCCCGATGGCAACGGCGGCTGGAAGGTCAACGAGTGGTTGAAGAAGGCAGTGCTGCTGTACTTCCGTGTCAACGACATGGCAGTGATGGACGGCGCTCCGGCCCCGTTCTGGGACAAGGTCGAGTCGCGCTTTGAAGGCTATGACGAAGCGGCCTTCCGCCAGGCCGGCGTACGCGTGGTGCCGGGCGCGATTGCCCGCCGCGGCACGCACTTCGGCAAGGACGTGGTGCTGATGCCGAGCTTCACCAATATCGGTGCACACGTGGGCGAAGGCACCATGGTTGATACCTGGGCCACGGTGGGTTCCTGCGCGCAGATCGGCAAGCACTGCCACCTGTCCGGCGGTGCCGGCATCGGTGGCGTGTTGGAGCCGCTGCAGGCCAGCCCGACCATCATCGAGGACCATTGCTTCATCGGTGCCCGTTCGGAAGTGGTGGAAGGCGTGGTTGTCGGCCACCACAGCGTTATCGGCATGGGCGTGTTCCTGAGCCAGAGCACCCGCATCTACAACCGTGCCACCGGCGAAGTGACCTATGGCTATGTACCGCCGTACAGCGTGGTGGTCAGCGGCTCGCTGCCGTCCAAGGACGGCACGCATTCGCTGTACTGCGCGGTGATCGTCAAGCAGGTGGACGCCAAGACCCGCAGCAAGACCAGCGTCAATGACCTGCTGCGTGGGTTGGCGGACTAAGCCGGCCGGTAGCGAGGCTGTTCCCTTCTCCCGCCAGCGGGAGAAGGTGCCCGAAGGGCGGATGAGGGGAGCTTTTGCTTCGCTCTGGCTCTGGGGGTGGGCCGGTTTCACCCCGGGCTAGACGCCCCCCCCCCCCCCCCCCCCCCCCCGCCGGCCCCCGCCCCGCGCGCGCCCGCGTGGGCGCGCCCCGCGCCGCTAACCTTTGGTCCCCACGCGACTCGGGTTCGCCCCGCAAGCGGGAGAGGGGCTTTGTCATGCGGGCTTTGGAATTCAGAATGACCACCATCTACGGACTAAAAAACTGCGACACCTGCAAGAAAGCCACCAAGTGGCTGGATCGCTTCAATGTCGCCTACACCTTCGTCGATTACCGCGACAACAAGCCCAGCCCGGAAACCCTGCTCGAATGGGCCGGCAAGGCTGGCGGTTTCGCCGCGATGATCAACAAATCCTCGACCACCTGGCGGCAGCTGCCGGACAACCGCAAGTCGCCCGAATCCGATGCCGAGTGGAAGCTGCTGCTGCGCGACTACCCGCAGTTGATCAAGCGCCCGCTGGTGATCACCGACGACGGGACCCTGAGCCAGGGCTTCAGCGACAACGGCTTCAAGGCCCGCTTCAACATCGCCTGATCCGTCCTCCAACAAAATTGTGGGAGCGGCGCGAGCCGCGAAGCCACCGATCCAAAAGGCCGCCATGAACGACGTACTCGCCCTGACCTGCGACCTGATCGCACGCCCCTCGGTTACCCCGGAAGACGCCGGCTGTCAGCAACTGATCGCCGGCCGCCTCAAGGCTGCCGGCTTCAACTGCGAGCACCTGCGCCTGGGCGAAGTCGACAATCTATGGGCCACCCACGGTAACGGCGCGCCAGTACTGGTGCTGCTCGGCCACACCGATGTGGTGCCGACCGGCCCGGTAGAGGCCTGGAGCAGCGACCCGTTCAAGCCGGAGGTGCGCGATGGCGTGCTGTACGGGCGCGGCACTGCCGACATGAAGGGCAGCGTAGCCGCCTTCGTGGTTGCGGCCGAGCAGTTTGTTGCCGCGCATCCGAACCATCCCGGTACGCTGGCAGTGCTGCTGACCAGCGACGAGGAAGGGGATGCCATCGATGGCGTGCGCCATGTTGCCAAGCTCTTCGTCGAACGCGGGCAGGGCATCGACTGGTGCATCACCGGTGAGCCGTCATCCACCGCCAAGCTCGGTGACCTGCTGCGTGTCGGCCGCCGTGGCAGCCTCTCGGCCAAGCTGCGGATCAAAGGCGTGCAGGGTCATGTCGCCTATCCGGACAAGGCGAAGAACCCTATCCATCTGGCTGCGCCGGCCCTGGCCGAACTGACCGCCCGTCATTGGGACGATGGCTATGAAAGCTTCCCGTCCACCAGCCTGCAGATCTCCAATATCAATGCCGGCACCGGCGCCAACAACGTGATCCCCGGCGAGCTGCAGGTGATGTTCAACCTGCGCTACAACCCGCACTGGAATGCGGACAAGCTGGAGGCCGAGATCAGCGCGCTGTTGGATCGACACGGTCTGGACTACGACCTGCACTGGCACCGCAGCGGCGAGCCGTTCTACACACCCGAAGGCCGCCTGCGCAGTGTTGCCCGCGACGTACTGACCGAATTCGCCGGTGCCACACCCGAAGAAAGCACCGGCGGTGGTACCTCCGATGCCCGCTTCATTGCCCCGTTGGGCGCACAGTGCATCGAGGTGGGGCCGGTCAATGCCAGCATCCACCAGGTCGATGAGAACGTGCGCGTCGCCGACCTGGAAGCGCTGCCTGACCTGTACCGGACACTGATCGAAAAACTGCTGGACTGAGCTGTTACGGTGCAGGTGCACAATCTTGCCGGGGGGGCGAGATGGACAGTGTTCAAATGTGGTTCCGAAACGGGCTGATGCTCTTTGTGCTGGTGTGCGTGCTGCCATTCGCGCACGCCACCACCACAATGCATGGCTTGCCGCTGCTGCGTCAGTTCGGGGTAAGCCAGTTGCCCGCCGCGCCAACCTATCCCGGCGTGGTGGTCGACCGCACAGGCAACCTCTATGCCGCCAGTGGCGAAGGCGTGATGATCTTCCGCAGCGGCGTATGGGAGCTGCTGGAGGCATCGGGCGAGGCGCCGGTGTACTCGATCATGCTGGCACGCGATGGCAGCATCCATGTCGCCGGCGCGGGGGTGTTCGGGCGCTTGCTGCGGCAGGCGGATGGCACCCACAAATTCATTGACCTGCTGCCACGTTTGGCCAGTGCGGGTCTGGTGCAAGGACCGGTCGAGGTCTTCTCGCTGGGGGAAACCTCGCGTGGCGTGCACGCGGTAAGCGCCGGTGCCTTGTTCGTACTCGAGAGGGACGGTAGCACCACGCGCATGCAGCTTCCCGCTGGCGCACGGACACGCCCGTTGGTGGCTGGCGACGAGGTCTTCTTCCGGGTTCCCGGGCAAGGGCTTTACCGGGTCGACAAGGCGGCGATGGTGCTGGTCGAAGGCATGGAGTCGCTCGCCAAGCTGCGTATTCCCGCGGCCTGGCCGTACCGTGGCGGCTTGTTGTTTGCCGCGGCCGATGGCTTCCATTTCAGCGATGGCACGCGCGTGCGCAAGCTCGACTCGGAGGCCGACGCGGCTTTCCGTCTGCACGAGCCGTACACCGGTATCGCACTTGCCGATGGCGGCTTCGCCATTGGTAGTTTCGACGGCACGATCATGCGTTTCTCGCCCGGTTTGCGGCTGCTCGACAGCTTTGCGGCGTGTGCGGGTGAGATGCACGACCTGGTGGAGGATCGCGAAGGCGCGGTGTGGATCTCGGGCGAGAACGGCATCGCGCGCCTGCGCTGGTCGCTGCCATGGACGCGCTATGGCCGCCTGCATGGCCTGAACGGACGCATCTTCGACAGCACCTGGTATGACGGCCGCCTGTGGGTGGCAAGCATGGGTGTGTGGAGTGCGCAGGCCTCGACCACGGCGACGCCGGAATTTTCGCAACAGCAATGGCCGCATCGGGATCTTGAGACGTTTGCACTGGAGGGTACGTCTGCGGGTCTGCTGATCGGTGATCGTTACGGTCTGTCGGTGCTGGACGCGGGACAGTCTCAGCCGCGTCGGCTGCTGGCAGCGACCTTGGGTGACAGCGTCAGCAGGTTGTTGGCTTCGGCGTTCGACCCAGGGCTGATGTTTGCCATGGCCAGCAACCGGATCATCGTGCTTGGCCAGCGCAGCGGGCGCTGGCAGGTCGTGGCGGAATGGAAGACCGACGGCAAGGCAGTCCATGGTGTGTATGAGACCGCAGCGGGTGAGATATGGGCTGGTGACGCGGTCGGTGGTGCGCATCGCTGGCGCTTCGATGCTGATAGTGGTCAATTGCTCAGCGATCAGCGTTATGGCGCGGCGCAAGGGCTGCCCGACGCGGCAAAGCAAGGGACGCGGCTGGTCCGCATTGGCGGCGTTCTGTATGGGATCACGGGCAATCAGGTGCACCGTCTGCAGGGCGACCGGTTTGTTGCGGCCGAGTTGCCTGTGCTCATCGGATTGCAAGCACCCATGGAGCTGGAAGGCGAGGATAACGCCAAGGGCAGCTTTGCCTGGACGGCGCGACAGCTGTGGTGGCGCAAGCCCGGTGCGACCACGTTCCAACTGCAGCAGGTCAGTGATAGCCGCGTGCCGGGCTTCATGACGGTTGCCCTGCATCGCGATGGCCAACTGCGCGTGGTTACCCGCGACAGCGTGTTGCAGTTGGATCCTGCTGCGATTGAGTCGGTCGCGGCACCACCACAGGCGCGGCTGGATCGCATCGAGCTGCAGGGACCGAACCATCCGCCCGTACTGTTGCCGCTGTTGCCAAAAACAACGCCGCACTTGCCAGCCGGGGCGGGCTTGGCCCTGCGCTTCGGCGTGCAGAGCATGGAGCCGGAAGTCGAGTTCCGTTATCGGATGCCGGGCTATCACGACGAATGGTCGCCATGGACGGCTGGGCGCGAGCTGACCTACCAGCGCTTGCCAGCCGGCACTTACGACTTCCAGCTGCAGGCGCGCGTTCTTGGTGCTGCGCCAACCGAAGTGATGAGTTACCCGCTGCAGGTCGCGCCGTTCTGGTACCAGCGGCCCTGGGTTCGGGTGGGCTTTGGCGTAGCTGGTCTGTTGTTCGTCGTGGCGGTGGTGCGGCTGCGCACCCGCGCAATCAATGCGCAGAACCGACTGCTTGAGCGGAGGATCAACGAACGCACGGCCGAGCTGCAGAGCGCCAATTCGCGGCTCTCTGCGCTGGCCGTCACCGACGGGCTCACCGGCATTGCCAACCGCCACGCGATGGAGAAAGCCCTGCCACGGGCATGGCAGCGCTGCGCGGAACAGCAGCAGCCGTTGGCGGTGATGATGATCGACGTAGACCACTTCAAACAGCTCAATGACACCCACGGCCACCACATCGGTGACCTGCAGTTGCGCCGCGTCGCGCAGACCCTGGCCGCGCAGGTGATGGATGCTGATGAACTGGTGGCGCGCTATGGTGGTGAGGAGTTCGTGCTGATTCTGCCGCATTGCGACCGGTACGCTGCGCTTGCGCGTGGTGAGCGCCTGCGTAGCGCGGTGGAGCAGGCGAGTGCTGCTGCAGGACGGCGGGTGACCATCAGCGTCGGCGTTGCGGTCGGCATTCCTGTGCTTGAGGAAGACCCGATGGTCCTGGTGCGTTGTGCCGATCAGGCGCTCTATTCAGCTAAACGCGGCGGGCGCAACCGGGTGGAGGTTGCATGCCTTCAGCAAGTGGCAACAAGATCGGAGAGGAAATTCCTGCATTAAAGCCTCTACCCTGCTGTTGGCGAAGCCGGGGCGTGGGGCACTCGCGCGCCCACAGTATTTGCGTGACCACAGACGCACGCAACTCTAGTTGCGAAGTCGGAGATCATGCGTTTCAAATGGAAGCAAGTTGGCAATGGAAAGCCAGAGTCATAGCCCGAGGGCCGCGGCAATCCGTGAAAGTGGCTGGTGCCCGCACCAATAGATAATGGTCCGCCTCTACGCGTACATCTGCTGGATTGCAGTCTGGCCCGGCCGCTCTAGGCGCTTGGCTGACCGGCTCATGGCAGCATGAGCTGGTCGGTGCCGCGCGGAAACACGCCCGAATGGCCGACGGAAGTAACTGTGTTCCAAAGGTTTGCGCGATTGGGATTTCTTCAGCGTTTTCCGGTCTTTCCTATGGTTCCACGTTGCTCAGCTGACCGACCATTCCGGCCAGTGCGCCGCCGTCGGCAACAAACTCGGCCCCGGTGGAGAAGCTTGATGCATCGCTGGCGAGGAACACAACCAGGTTGGCGATCTCCTGTGGCCTTCCCAAGCGGTTGAGAGCGACGTGACTCTGATCCTGCGCTACCAGCGATGCAGCCATTGGAGTATCGATCAAACCTGGGTGCACGGAGTTGACCCGCACCCCATACCGGCCGAGTTCCAAGGCGGCGGATTTGCCAAGGCCACGTACGCCGAACTTGGAGGCGCAGTAAGGAGCAACCGCTTCGTATCCGATAAATCCGGCAATAGAAGATATGTTGACTATGGATCCGGCTCCAGATGCGATCAGTGCTTCTGCAGAAGCTTTCATCCCGTAAAAGACACCGTTCAAATTGACATTGATCACGGCGCTCCAGTCATCGATGCTCAGATCCAGGAACGGCCCGTTTTTGGCGATGCCAGCGTTGTTCACGAGGATATCCAGCTTTCCGAATGCATTCAGCGCCAGCTTTACCGCCGCGGCCCAGTTGTCGGGACTGGTGACGTCAAGGTGAACAAAGCGGGTGTGTTCGCCCAGATGCTCTGCCAGCCTGCTGCCCTTGTCATCGAGAACATCGCCGAAAACAACGAGGGCGCCTTCCTCCACCAGACGGCGCACAATTGCAGCTCCGATACCTTGTGCACCCCCGCTTACAAGCGCAACTTTCCCATCTAGAACGCCCATCTTGACTCCCTCACTTTGTTGGTTCTATCGAAGCGGCTTGATTGACAGCTCGTCGAAAGCTACATCGAGCAGGTTCAGAATCAAGTGCAAAAACAGACATTGGATATTTGAGCTGTACCGAGCTGATTCAGCGCCTGTTTGTGGGGTACGGAAAGTCGCGCGGTCAGCAAAACAGTGATGGCTGTGCTGGTGCTCACAGCACCTCTAGAACGGCGGCGTGCTGGCGAAGCGGGGCTGAGCAAGATGACGAGGAAAGCCGTGCAGGTTGAGCCAATGTGCGTGGTTCTTCTGCTGGGTTTCTGGCGTTGGTTGTTGCTGCGGGCGGAAAGCGAGTCGGTAGAAACGGAGTGTTGGATATTTTGCTTGCGCCAAGGAGTATTCCTGCGCTCGCTAGCGCGGCCGAATTGCAGATTGAGAGGGCTGCGCGCGCAGTGGTAGGTCGCAGGGTTCGAGGGAAGCGGGCGAGATTTATCAGGAGGTGGTGATCGAGAGTCACCGATCTCATCTTTGGACCAAGTACATTGGGGCTTGGCTGTTTGTCTGCCTGCGGCAGTGGGACGTGATGCAGGTCAGCGTTGGGGTGTTTGCTGCGCCCAGGTGCAGCAAACACCTTGCTTTCGCGGGGGCCGCAGTCCATGGTCACCGTGTTCATGCCGCATTTTGATTCCAGATTTCCGGAATCAAGGGCGTTCGCGGCGCTTGAGCCACCAGGGGGCTTTCCTGCGCGCCAACATATTTAGTTGTTGCGCTATATCGGCTTGACTCGAACCTGGTCCAAGGAAAATATGAATCAGATACAGAACTTTCAGATACGGCAAGCCAGCGTTGCGGATATCGAGGCGCTGGTTGCGCTCTTTGACGCCTATCGGGTCTTTTATGGCAAGCCCAGCGATCTGGCGCTGGCGCGCGCCTTCCTGCTGGAGCGCTTCCAGCACAACCAGTCCGTGATCTTTCTTGCGCTCCAGGACAGCGGTGCTGCAGTCGGATTCACACAGCTCTATCCCAGTTTTTCGTCCGTTTCCGCGGCCCGCAGCTTCATCCTCAACGATCTGTTTGTAGTTCCTGAGGCGCGGCGTACCGGGGTTGCTGCCCAGCTGTTGGGGGCTGCGGCAGACTATGGGCGTGCAGTTGGGGCAATACGGCTTTCACTGTCCACGGCTGTCAGCAATGAATCCGCACAGGCGCTGTATGTATCCGAGGGCTGGGTGCTTGATGCCGAATTTCTTGCTTACAGCCTCTCGCTGTAAGTCCAGCAAAGCCGTCTGGCCGACGGCTCTGGAGTCAATCAACAATCAATCCAAACGCCGCCAGCGCCGCTGCAGCCTGCCGCTGTGAGATCACCACTTTCTTGAAATACTTGGCGTCCATCACGTTGAGCCCGCTGATATCGGTATTGCGCAGGTCGGCGCCTTCGAAGCGGGTCAGCCGGGTCTGTGCGTTGCGTAGGCTGCCGCCGCTGAACACGGCATCACGGAAGTCGCAGCCGGACAGGTCTGCATCGGAGAAATCCATGCCTTCCAGTTCTGCCTTGCGGAACGACATTCCGCGCAGGTCGGCACTGACCAGCAGGCAGTCGCGGAACTCCAATGCCCAGCCGCTTACTTCCTGCAGGTGGGCGCCGGTCAGCTTGCAGTCCTTGAACTGCACCGACGACAACGTTGCGCGGCGCCAGAAGCTGTTGTTGAGGTCGCAATGATCGAAGCGCGAGTCACTGAGTTGAGCTGAACTGAAATCGCATTGGCTGCCACGGCATTTCTGCCACTGGCTTTCTTCCAGCGATGCAGCCAGCCAGTTTGTTTTGGTCAGCGAGCATTGTTTGAACTGGTAGCCATCCATGTCCAGGCGCGAGAAATCACCTTCGTCCATGGTGCAGGATTCGAACACCGCTGCACGCGGATGCGCACGGATGATCTGCTGCATGCGCGCGCGGTCGATGGTTTCTTCGTGGAAAACCGGGGTAGTCGTCATGTCCAACTCTGCAGGTACTTGTGCGTCATTCTGCGCGACATCGCTCTGCTGATGCAGTCTTGTTGCGGCGGACGTTGTGTGTACAGACCTGATCGATCTATTCGAAGATGAAGAACGGCGGCGCGATGGCCCTGCGCCAGTACGACTCCTCGGCCAGATAGAACTCCTGAGCCTGGGCGCGCGCGAACCATGCCGCTGCTGCCGTCTCATCTTTCGGCAGGCCCTTGCTGCCGCGACCGAGCGCCAAGCCGCTGAAGTACTGGCCATAGACATTGCCTTGCTCACCCGCGCGCTGGTACCAGCGCAGCGCCTCGCGCATATCCGCGGGCATGCCGATGCCCGCTTCGTGCAAGGCACCAAGATCGACCTGGGCCTCGGCGTCACCGCGCGCGGCACGCCGCTGGATGCGGGCGATGGTCGCATTGGAGGAGGGCTGGTCGGGGGCAAGGCGCGTGGCTTCGGTTGAGGCGAGGGTTGCCTTGCGCAATGCGTCCAGCTTGTACAGCTCACGCATGTACACCGCCGAACGCAGGCGCCAGCGCAGTGCGCCCGCCATGTCACCTTGGCCTTCGTACCAGCGTGCCAGATCGGACATGGCATACGGCGAGCCGTGGTAGGCGGCACTCTGGTACCAGCGCCATGCCTTGCGTGGCGATGGCTTGAAGCGGACGTCCTCGGGCTTTTGCGGTTCGTCACTGCTGTCCAGGCGGCCGCGCTCAAGGATCCTGCCCAATTGCTCCTCGGCGGCGGTGCTGCGGTGGGTGCGCGGCGTTGTCGCCGCTGCGCGCGCGTACCAGTCCAATGCACGCGGATCGTTCCAGGCCTGATACATCTTTGCCACCCGCAGGGCGGAATCGAACTGGCCATCGGCGGCTGCGGACAGCGCATCGCGCTCGCTGTCGCTGGGCGGGCGGGTGCTGGGCCTTGTCGCGCAACCGAGCAGGATGAACAGGGGTAGGGCGTATAGCAGCACGCGGGGTGTGGGACGGGGCATCCAGCGGGTCCGGGCAATGGGCGGGCGATTATCGCGGAGTGCGCCGGCCCGGCCGCTGAATCGGTTGCCAAAGCAACAGTTGCGCCGACGCCGAAAGCGGGATACGGTCAGCGCCATGTCCTCGTTCCTGGCCACCGCCGTCAACAATAACAACCGCAATAATCTGCGCGCGAATAATCGTGCGCGGCCACTGCGGGACTGCGACCAGAGCTAGAACAGGCAACACGCTCAGGACACCAGAAAACCCGCATCGGCCGATGCGGGTTTTTTTGTGGCCGGGGCGGGAACACCGAGCGGCTGCAGGTCTTGAGGCTGTTGCTTCCAATGTTTGTCCCCACACAACCCAGGAGCTTTCCCATGTGTTCCATCTTCGGCATTTTTGGCCTGCAATCCGGTGACGACCTGCAGGCGCTGCGTCGGCAGGCGCTTGAACAATCCCAGCGCCAGCGGCATCGCGGCCCGGACTGGAGCGGCGTCTACGTGGACGACGGCGCCATCCTGGTGCACGAGCGCCTGGCCATCGTCGACCCGGCCGGCGGCTCGCAGCCGTTGCTGTCCGACGACGGCCAGCTGGCATTGGCGGTGAACGGTGAGATCTACAACCACCAGGAGCTGAAGAAGGAACTGACCCAGCCCTACGCCTTCCAGACCGGCTCGGACTGCGAAGTGATCAACGCGCTGTACCGCGAAGACGAACCGGCGTCCTACTTGAACAGGCTCAACGGCATTTTCGCCTTCGCGCTGTGGGACCGCGCCAAGCAGCGCGTGATCATCGCCCGCGACCCGATCGGCGTGGTGCCGCTGTACTGGGGCCACGACAAGCAGGGCCGGCTGTGCGTGGCTTCGGAAATGAAGTCGTTGTCCGACACCTGCGCCGATGTCGCGCAGTTCCCGCCCGGCCATTGGTATGACAGCAGCACCGATACGCTGAGCAAGTACTACGAGCGTCCGTGGCGCGAGTACGAGGCGGTGGAAGGTGTGGACGTATCGCTGACCGAACTGCGCGAGGCCTTCGAGCGCGCCGTGCATCGCCAGCTGATGACCGACGTACCGTACGGCGTGCTGCTGTCCGGCGGCCTGGATTCGTCCCTGGTCGCCGCGGTTGCGGCGCGCTATGCACGCAACCGCATCGAAGATGGTGGCCAGAGTGAAGCCTGGTGGCCGCGCCTGCACAGCTTCGCCATCGGCTTGAAAGGCTCGCCCGACCTGGCCGCGGCCAAGGTGGCGGCGGAAATGCTGGGCACCGTGCATCACGGCTTCGAGTACACCTTCGAGGAAGGCCTGGATGCGGTGCCGGAAGTGATCCGCCACGTCGAGACCTACGATGTCACCACCATCCGCGCATCAACGCCGATGTTCCTGCTGGCGCGACGTATCAAGGCGATGGGCGTGAAGATGGTGCTGTCCGGTGAAGGCAGTGACGAGATCTTCGGTGGCTATCTGTACTTCCACAAGGCGCCGAACGCGCGTGAGTTCCATGAGGAACTGGTGCGCAAGCTCGATGCGCTGAACAACTACGATTGCCTGCGCGCGAACAAGTCGATGATGGCCTGGGGCGTGGAGCCGCGCGTGCCGTTCCTGGACCGCGAGTTCCTCGATGTGGCGATGAAGATGGACGCGCGCCACAAGATGGTCGACAAGGCCAGCGGCCGCATCGAGAAGGCGGTGTTGCGCGAAGCCTTCGAGGGCTATCTGCCCAAGGAGATCCTGTGGCGGCAGAAGGAGCAGTTCAGCGATGGCGTCGGCTACGGCTGGATCGACGGTTTGAAGGCGCACGCCGAAGCGCAGGTCAGTGACCGCGTGCTGGCAGCGGCCGATAAGCGCTTCCCGCACAATTCGCCGCAGACCAAGGAGGCGTACTACTACCGCCACGTGTTCGAGCAGTTCTTCCCCAGCCATGCGGCGTCGGAAACCGTACCGGGTGGCAAGTCGATTGCCTGCTCGTCACCGGCGGCGATTGCCTGGGATGCCAGCTTCGCCAGCATGGCCGATCCTTCCGGCCGCGCTGTAGCCGGCGTGCACGAGCAGGCCTTGGCGGGCTAAGCAGCAAGTCGATCAGATGGTCATTGGATGTATCGGCCTGCATTGGCTTCAAGGTCCCTCTTCGCCGTCGGGGAGGGACCGGAAAAGGGCCGCTCTACAGGTTGCACAATCCATCTGCCTGATCAGGAAACTGCAGTTCCTCCCTCTACATCCAACAAAAAGGACTTCCGATGCGCGCTTGTGCGTTGGTGATGCTTGGCCTGTTCTGCAGTTCGTTCGCCCACGCCGGCGAAGTGCCGTTGGAGCGGCATCAGCTTGGCAGCTGGGAAACAGATATCGGCTACACCGGCGTGGTACGCGACGGTGACACGCTGCATATCTCCGGCGTTCCGTGCCGAGGCGCGGACATGCACGTCGCGGTGCGCGATTGCTACGGCAAACTGACGAAGATCCTGCAGCAGTTCAATGCCGACAGCAGCCAGGTGGTGAAGGAAACCGTGTTCACCACCGACATGGATGGTTTGATCAAGGCCATTCCCGATCGCAAGACCTTCTTCGCCGACGGCAAGTATCCGGCCGCCAGCTGGGTGCAGATCAGCCGCCTGTTCGACGCCGAAGCCAAGCTCGAAGTGGAGTGGACGGTGCGTTTGAAGTAAGCGCGTATTAGCCGTTTGTGGGAGCGGCGTAAACCGCGAAGCAGAAACACCATCAGGTCGCAGATGCATCGGTGGCTTCGCTAACTCCAGCCTCGCGGCTTACGCCGCTCCCACACTCAGACGCCAGCTGAAGCGGTGACACCCAAGCTCGTCGCTCCCACAATCAGATGGCAGCCATGTGCTGGTTACTCAGCGCGGGCTCAAACTCAAGCTATGCGCTGCCTTACCTGGCAGGAACGGAGTTGGCCGGCCTTCCACCCAGTCGTCGTGGCCTGCGCCCCAGAACGGCGACAGCGGATGGCCGCTCTGGCCGCCGGGCATGTGCACGATGCCGTCGGCTTCGTGACCGGGCGACACCACCATGCGCTCGGATGCACCAAACTTGGGGCCGACCACGCGCGGCATGTTGTCGTCACCTGCCAATGGCTGGGCCGGCATGCATAGCCAGCGTTTGAACAGGCCGGGCAACGCTACCGAGACTGGATGGCAGATCGCGGCCGTGTTGCGCTCGCCCCAGCTGCGTTGCGCCAGATCCGGGCCCTGTTCGGCCAGATCTTTTTCCAGTTGGCGGGCGCTGTCGGCCAGCAATGCATCCCAGCTCTCATAAGGCGGTGGCAACAGGTGCGGCGGACGTTCGCTGAGCAAAGGCCACAGCACGCCTTCGAACTGGGCCAGTTTGGGGGGGATGTAACGTTCGCCCAACTGTTCCTTGGCCGGCGCCAGCAGCGTGCCTTCCATGTTGTCCATCAGGATGCCGCGGAAGCCACGCGCCATCCGGTAACTGACCGAATCAGTGGAAGCGCGGCCCTGCCACTGGCGGCTGGCGACTTCCAGTCGCTTCAGCGCCGGATCATCGCTGTGCTCGACGGTCTGCCGCAGCAGCTTCCACCAGCGTTCCATCAGCAGGGCACGGTCGTCGAGCTGGATTGCCAGCAGGTCACTTTCCTTGAAGCTTTCGCGGGCGAACAGGCCGTCGCGGATCTGCTTGGCGCGTGCGCCGAAGTCATAGCCGCCGTCACCGGCCTCGGCCAGTGCAGCGCCATCGAGCACGCGACCGTTTGCGGTCCACAGGCGGTGATCGGGTGGGTCGATCAGCGCTGGTGCCTGATCGGTGCGGATTGGCCATGGCGTGCAGCTGACCTGCATGGCTGCATCGGCATGGCAGGTCGGGTCACGCGCAGGGCGCGCGCCGATCAGGCGCCAGGCGATGCGCCCGCTGCGGTCGGCGACCAATAGATTCTGTGCGGGGATGCCTGAGCGATCGGCTACTGCAAAGGCAGAGTCCAGATCGGCGGCTTTTGCCATGTCGGCGAAA
This sequence comes from Stenotrophomonas sp. STEN023, assembly GCF_056760135.1. Lineage (NCBI taxonomy): Bacteria > Pseudomonadati > Pseudomonadota > Gammaproteobacteria > Lysobacterales > Lysobacteraceae > Stenotrophomonas > Stenotrophomonas sp. STEN023. Next base: position 39,432 of record NZ_JBRREF010000032.1, read on the forward strand.
TCCAGGCGCACCGCGCCGGCCTGCTGACCAACCCAGCGCAGGGCCAGCAGTTGCCCGCCGGGCTCCTCATGCAGCACTGGCCCCCAATCGCTTTCGCGCACCAGCAGCAACTCCGGGCGGGCGCCGGCGACGACGATGGACTCGTTGAAAGTGCGCAGCGGGGTGTTCGCGGGCAGGGGGGTGTAGTCGGCGGTGTCGATATAGCTGTTGGTGAAGGCCCAGGCCACCCGCGTATTGCTGCCGACGATGACCGCAGGCAGGCCGGGCAGGGTGAAGCCAGCAACATCGACCTTGCCTTCCGGCGCGGTCGGGTCGGCATAGCGCAGGCGTGCGCGGAACCAGATATTCGGCGCGCGCAAGCCCAGGTGCATGTCGTCGGCGATGATGGCGCGGCCGTCGGGAGTCAGAGCTCCTGCTACTGCGAAGTTGTTGCTACCTAGGACATCAGAGTCCGCCGCGACCGGCGCAGGTGGCGCAGTGCCAGTTTGCATGCGCAGGTCCAGCGTTGCCGCATCCGGTAACACGGCATCGCCACGGGGCTCGCCAAACAAGGGCGCATCCCAGCTGCTGCCGTCGTGGGCGAGCAATGCGTACAGGGCTGGCGGCACCACGCTACGGATGCGTGCCATCGCCAGTTCGCGGGTATTGGCGGGGTCCTGCAGGTCGGCGTACATCGCCAGCCCGGTCAGCACCGAATCCTCCAGTTCCCACGGGCGTGGTTGCTGGCGCAGCAGCAGGTAAGGCCAGGGCCGGACCGGCAGCGCGGCGAGGCCGGCATTGACGCCGTCGCGGTAGGCCTCGATGACGCCGCGTTTGTCGCCGAGGGCCGCGCCCAGGTTCTGCTGGGTGTGGGCGCGCAGGCGTTGCACGCGCATGCGTTTGTCCAGCGGCAAGGCCTTGGCGCCGAACAGCTCGGACAGCTCGCCGGCGGCCGAGCGCCGCATCAGGTCCATCTCGAAGAAGCGTTCCTGCGCATGGACATAGCCCAGGGCGCGGGCCATATCGGTCTCATTGGCGGCTTCGACGGTGAGCACCCCCAGCGCGTCGCGCTGGATGCTGACCGGCGCAGACAGCCCCGGTAGGGCCAGCTCCCCGTCCAATTGCGGCAGACTGCCGCGCAGCAAGCCCCAGATGACCAGCAGCACTACCAGCAAAAGCCCCAATACAATCCAAAGCGAACGCAGCAGCCAACGCAGCACAGGCCTACCCCCGGTAGCGGTTCTGTCGCGATTGTAGACAGCTTGTGAAGCCGAAGGAGAGGGAATCGCAACTGAAAGTGATTCCGATTAGATCATTGGGTTTGCAGATGGGGCACCCTATGCACATCGAATCATCAGGAGCATCCCCCCATGCAGGGCAAACCCGAAGTCGTTGAGTGCCTGAAGGAGCTGCTGCGCGGCGAACTGGCCGCGCGCGACCAGTACTTCATCCATTCCCGTCGTTACGAGGATCAGGGCCTGCTGGCGCTATACGAGCGTATCGGTCATGAGATGGAAGAAGAGACCGAACACGCCGACGCATTGCTGCGCCGCATCCTGTTCCTTGGTGGCAATCCGGACATGCGTCCGCACACCTTCGAGCCGGGCGTGACCGTCATGGAGATGCTGGAGAAGGATCTGCAGGTCGAATACCAGGTGCGTGCCAACCTGGCCGCCGGTGTGAAACTGTGCGAAGCACAGGGTGACTATGTCAGCCGCGACATCCTGCTGCTGCAGTTGCGTGACACCGAGGAAGACCATGCCTGGTGGCTGGAGAAGCAGCTGGGCCTGATCAAGCGTATTGGTCTTGAGTTGTACCAGCTGAGCAAGATGGACGCCAAGGGCACCCCGGCGCATTGATTCTGTGGTGCCGACCCATGGTCGGCATTTGAATCTATCGGTAACGCCCCTGCCGACCATGGGTCGGCACTACGGGCATTACAGGCGCTGCAGCCTGTAGACGGCGGTGGATAGCGCGGTTGCGCCGTCGGCGCGGAAATCCGGTTGCTGGTCGAGGATGTCGCGCCGCTCCAGCAGGCCGGCCTGCCACGGGCTGGCGAACAGGCGCTGCACTTCGGCTTCCTCCACCGAGAACGGCGGGCCCTGCTTTTCGTCCTGCGGGTATTCCAGGGTGATCAGCACGCCTTGGCAGCCTACCGGCAACTGCCCGTACAAGGTGTCGCGGTAGTGCTGACGCAGGTGTGGTGGCAAGGCGATCAACGCCGCGCGGTCGTAGACGCCGGCGATATCCCCCAGCAGTTCCGCATCCAGCGCGAAGGCATCGCCACAGATGATTTCAATCGGCCCGGCGCTGTAATGCTCGCCGTACTGGCTGCTGTGGCGCTGCGGGGTGATACCGGCCTCGGCGAAGAACTGCTCGATGGCCATCGGTGACAGTTCAACGCCGAGCACGCGGTGGCCTTGGGCTGCCAGCCAGTGCATGTCCAGGGTCTTGCCGCATAGCGGCACCAGCACGCGACTGCCTTGCGGGAGTTGCAGCTCGGGCCAGTGCTTCTGCAGCAGCGGCATCACCTCGTTGCGGTGGAAGCCGATTTGACCGTTCTGCCAACGTTGCAGCCAGAAGTCGGGTTGCATGGGGTTCTCCAGTTGCGAGTACGGTGCTGATTACTTTGCTGTTTGTGGGAGCGGCGTCAGCCGCGAAGCTGAAAGCAATGGATCTGTAGTGATTTTTGATTGCCGGTGACGGTTTTTTCTTTAGCTTCGCGGCTGATGCCGCTCCCACAAGCACAAGCAAAAAAAGGCCGGGCATTGCCCGGCCTTCTCTGTTTACTGAACTTCGAGGCCTTCCACTTTCTGCCACCCTCGCGGCAGCAGATGCCCGCGCGTCGCCCGCGTTCCCAGATACGTCTCCAGGTCCTTGAACGACAGGTTCATGGTGCGCTGACCACTGCGCACCTGCAGGGTATTGCCCGGACCAACCGCGACCACCGCCACCACACGCTCGGTGGAGAGCTTGGCTTTGGGGATCTCGATGATCTTGTTGCCCTTGCCCTTGTCCAGCTCAGGCAGCTCGCTGGCCGGGATGGCGAGCATGTTGCCGGCGCTGGTGACCGCGACGATGCGGTCGGTTTCCGGGTTGGCGACCAAGGACGGGGTCAGCACCGCCGAACCGGTGGACAGGTTGAGCATTGCCTTGCCGGCCTTGTTGCGGCCGGTCAGGTTCTCGAAGCGGGTGACGAAGCCGTAGCCGTGGGTGGACGCCAACACGAAGCGGGTGTTGTTGTCGCCGCTGGCCACGGTGACGAAGCTGCTGCCCGAGGCCGGCGAGAAGCGGCCGGTCAGCGGCTCGCCATTGCCGCGCGCCGAGGGCAGGGTATGCACCGGCGTGGAATAGGCGCGGCCTTCGGTATCGAGGAAGGCCACCTGCTGCGTGCTACGCGTACGCGCCACCGCCAGCAGGCTGTCGCCATCGCGGTAGTTCAGGGTCGAACCGTCGACATCGTGACCCTTGGCCGCACGCACCCAGCCCTTCTCCGACAGCACCACGGTCATCGGTTCGCTGGGCACCAGCTCGGTTTCGTCGATGGCCTGGGCGGCTCCGCGCTGCACCAGCGGCGAACGGCGTTCATCGCCGAACTTCTTGGCGTCGGCCAGCAGTTCGTCCTTGACCAGCTTCTTCAGCTTGGCGCTGCTCTGCAGGATGGCCAGGATCTTGTCGCGTTCCTTGGCCAGCTCATCCTGCTCGCCGCGGATCTTCATTTCTTCCAGGCGCGCAAGCTGCTTGAGCTTGGTTTCCAGGATGTACTCGGCCTGCTCTTCGCTCAGTGCGAAGCGCGCGATCAACGCAGCCTTGGCATCGTCCTCGGTACGGATGATGCGGATCACTTCGTCCAGGTTGAGGAAGGCAACCAGCAGGCCTTCCAACAGGTGCAGGCGACGCTCGACCTTCTGCAGGCGATGGTTGAGGCGGCGGGTGACCGTGTCCTGGCGGAAGCGCAGCCATTCGCTGAGCAGCATCTTCAGGTTCTTGACCTGGGGACGCCCATCAAGACCAATGACGTTGAGGTTGACGCGGTAGCTGCGCTCAAGGTCGGTGATGGCGAACAGGTGGCCCATCAGCTGCTCGGCGTCGACGCGGTTGGAACGCGGCATCAACACCACGCGCACCGGGTTGGCGTGGTCGGATTCGTCGCGGATGTCTTCCAGCCACGGCAGCTTCTTGGCGCGCATCTGTGCGGCAATCTGCTCGATCACCTTGGACGGCGAGACCTGGTGCGGCAGTGCATCGATGACGATGTTGCTGCCTTCCTTCTTGAAGGTGGCGCGCGCGCGCACGCTGCCGTTGCCGGTCTCGTAGATGTTCCGCAGGTCCGACGGCGAGGTGATGATCTCGGCGGTGGTCGGGTAATCCGGGCCCTTCACGTGCTCGCAGAGCTCGGCGATGGAGGTGTCCGGCTCGTCGATCAGGCGCACCAGCGCGCTGACGATCTCATTGAGATTGTGCGGCGGTACGTCGGTGGCCATGCCCACGGCGATGCCGGTGGTGCCATTGAGCAGCAGGTGCGGCAGGCGCGCCGGCAGCCAGGTCGGCTCTTCCAGGGTGCCGTCGAAGTTCGGGGTCCAGTCGGTGGTGCCATGACCCAGCTCGCCCAGCAACATCTCGGCGATCGGGGTCATCTTGGATTCGGTGTAACGCATGGCCGCGAACGACTTGGGGTCGTCGCTGGAGCCGAAGTTGCCCTGGCCCTCGATCAGCGGATAGCGGAACGAGAATGGCTGCGCCATCAGCACCAGCGCCTCGTAGCAGGCGCTGTCACCGTGCGGGTGGTATTTACCGATGACGTCACCGACGGTGCGGGCGGACTTCTTGGGCTTGGCGGCGGCGCCCAGGCCCAGTTCGCTCATCGAATAGATGATGCGGCGCTGTACCGGCTTCAGCCCGTCGCCGATGAACGGCAGGGCGCGGTCCAGTACCACGTACATGGAGTAGTCGAGATAGGCGCGTTCAGCGTATTCGCGCAGTGGCTGCTGTTCGAAGCCATGGTAAGCGGGGCGTGCAGACTCAGTCATTGCGGGTGGGTGCTACCTGTTGTGCGGAGCCAAGGCGGGGACCGCCGGCTGCCTGATCCGACGATTATCCGGATGGCGGCGGAGATGCCAAGCCACGGACCGGATCGAGCCCGCCTTCCAGCCCCTGATCGGCCCGGCTCTGGTAGCGGCCCGGCGGCAGGCCGAAGTGGCGGCGGAACACGATCACGAAGGCGCTGGGGCTGCTGAACCCCAGTGAATGGGCGATGTCGGCCACGCCATGGCCGTCGTTGAGGCGGCGCAGCGCCTCGGCCAGCCGTGCCTGCTGCCGCCACTGGGCGAAGCTCAAGGTGGTCTCATCGCGGAAGTGGCGGCTCAGGCTGCGCGGCGACAGGCCCGCCCACTGCGCCCATTGCGCAAGGCTGCGGTCGTCGGCGGGCTCGGCCAGCAGCTGTGATGCGATCCGCAGCAGGCGGCGATCGGCCGGCATCGGCAGATGCATGCGCTGGCGCGGCGCCTGCCGTATCTCGTCCAGCAGTACATCCATCATGTGCTGCTGGGGCGCTGACAGCGGCTGCTCCGGCGACCAGTCGCTGATCCGCTCGGCCAAGGCATTGAGCAGGCGGGAAATGCCGATCACGCAGGGATCGTGGGGTAAATCAACGCAAACCGGGCTGGCCAGGGCCATGCCCCAGCCACGCAGCGGGCCGTCGATCACCACCGTATGCGGCTCGGCCGCGGGCATCCAGCCGCCCGAACCCGCCGGCAAGGACCAGGTACCGTGACGGGTGCGGGTGGTCAGCAAGCCACGTTCGACGCAGATCAGCTGTGCCCGCGCGTGTTGGTGCCAGTCCACCTCGCGGGCCAGGCCTTGCGGGCTGTCGAAGCGGAAGCCGAACACCGGCGGGCCATCGTCGCGCTCGAACCAGTCCAGTTCCTGGTCACGCAGCAGCGGGGCGGGCAGCTGCATGTCAAATCCCTGCGGTGCCCGGCGCCGGACCGAAGAAAGTGTGGCGCCTGTGGTTGGCTGGATTTCGTCATTCATTGGCTGGATTGTATTACCGGGCCACGAGCACAGCCATTACTGTTTCCAGGTCGGCCGCAGACACCATTGGTGCAACACAGCATTTGATACCAAGTAGAATATTTCCATTGAGAAATATTCCATCTGGAAGGAAAATGCCCGCCTATGATCTGTGCTGACACCACCCAGCCCCCCAGCTTTGGCCTGTTGCTGCGGCAAGTCCGCGATGGCCTCGCCCGGCAGCTTGATGCCTCCATGGCAGAGGAAGACCTCGGCCTTGGATTCAGCCACTACATCGGTCTGAAGACCTTGATGCACATGGCGCCCTGTACCGCCAACCAGCTTGCACGCGGCCTGGACCAGGTCCCCAGCGCGGTGACCCGTCTGCTGGACAAGTTCGAAGCACTTGGCTGCGTGCGCCGCGAGACGCATGCGCAGGACCGTCGTGCATTGCAGATCGTGCTCACCGATGAAGGCCGTGCCCTGTGGCTGCGCTTGAAACAGCGTGGCGACAAGGTGATGGAAGACGCCATGCGTGACCTGCAGGCGGAGGAGCGGGAGATGTTGATGTCCTTGCTGCTGCGCATACGTGACTCCTTGATGACCCCATGAAAACCATGTCCTCCCCCACATCCCTGGTTTCACCCGCCCGCGGCCTCCTGGCCGCGGCGCTGGTTCTTGCCCTGGCCGCGTGCGCCAGCAGCCGTGGCCTGCAACCGCAGGGGCGACTGCTGGATACCGACAGCCTGCACAGCAGCCGCAGCCTCGCCGGTACGCCGCTCAGTGCGGCAGGCTTTCCTGCCGCCGACTGGTGGCGTGCACTCGCCGATCCGCAGTTGGATGCGCTGATCGACGAAGCCCTGCGCGGCTCTCCGTCGCTGGAGGCAGCCGATGCACGCCTGCGCCAGGCGCAGGCACATGCCGCCAGCAGCAATGCCGAGCGCAAACCCAACCTGTCGCTGTCACCGGGCTATACCGGCATGCGCCTGCCCGAATCCATGGCCGGTGATGAAATCGGCGGCCATTACATGGGCAGCGTGCAGGCCGTGGCCAACTTCAGCTATGGCGTCGACCTGTGGGGTGGCAAGCGTGCTGCCTGGGAAGCCGCCGTCGACAGTGGCCACGCCGCTGCCGTGGATGCGCAGGCTGCGCGCCTGGACTTGGCTGCTGCCATCGTCCAGGGCTATGTGCAGCTGGCCCATGCCGGTCAACTGCAGCGTGTTGCCAGTGACGAACTGGCGCGCGCCGAAAAGACCTTGCAGCTGACCCGCCAGCGTCGCGCCGCCGGTATCGACAGTGAATTGCAGGTGCAGCAGGCACAGGCCCGGCTGCCGGCCGCACAACAGCAGCAGCTGGCCGCGCAGCAGCAGATCGATGTGTCGCGCAATGCGCTGGCCGCGCTGCTCGGCAAAGGGCCGGATCGCGGCCTGGACATCAAGGTTCCGAATGAATTGAATCCGCTGGCCCTGCAGCTGCCAGGTATGGTTCCCAGCGAACTGCTGGGCCGGCGTCCGGATATCGTTGCCGCGCGCTGGCGTGTGGAAGCGGCGGACAAGCAGGTCAAGGTCGCCAAGACCCGCTTCTATCCCAACCTCAACCTGACCGCCTTGGGCGGGGTGGTGTCCAAGGACCTGGGCAGCCTGCTGGAAAGCGGCTCCACCTTCGGCCTGCTGGCACCGGCGCTGAGCCTGCCGATCTTCGATGGCGGTCGTCTGCGCGCTGGCCTGGCCAGCAGTGACGCGGACTATGACCTTGCCGTGGCCACCTACAACCACACCCTGGTGGAGGCCCTGCGCGACGTTGCCGACCAGGTCAACGCCAGTCGTTCGCTGGCCGAGCAGGTGCAGGCGCAGCAGCAGCTGCGTGGCATCGCGCAGACCGCCTACGAGTTGGCGCAGCAGCGCTATCGCGCCGGTATCGGCAATTACCTCGATGTACTCAGTACCCAGGACCGCCTGCTGCAGGCCGAGCAAGGGCTGAGCAACCTGCAATCACAGCAGCTGCTGTCTTCGGTACGTCTGAGCACCGCCCTCGGCGGCGGCTTCCAGCCCACCGCCGACACAGCGCCGGCCGTTGCCGCTGGCAACGACACCACGCATTCCTGAGAGTCCCCCGAATGAGCCAGACAACCTCCCCCGAAGCGGCAGCCGCCGCTCCCAGCCGTCGCGGCAAGCTGCTGCGCGGCCTGTTGTTCGTCATCCTGATCCTGCTGGCAGCGTTTGCCGCGTGGTACTACTTCCTGGGCCGCTGGGCCGAGGAAACCGACGACGCCTATGTTGGCGGCAACCAAGTGCAGATCACCCCGCAGATCACCGGTACCGTGGTGTCCATCGCCGCCGATGACGGCATGAAGGTGGAGCAGGGCCAATTGCTTGTGCAGCTGGACCCGGCCGATACCGAAGTGGCGATGCAGCAGGCGCAGGCCAACCTTGCCAGCACCGTGCGCCAGGTGCGCGGCCTGTACCGCAGCGCCGAGGGTGCGCAGGCGGAATTGAACGCGCGGATGGTATCGGTCAAGCGCGCACGCGAAGACTTCGCCCGCCGCCGTGACCTTGCTGCCAGTGGTGCCATCTCCAATGAGGAACTGGCCCATGCCCGTGATGAGCTGGCCGCTGCCGAAGCCGCCGTTGCCGGTTCGCGCGAGACTGTCGAGCGCAGCCGCGCGCTGATCGACGACACCGTCATCGCCACCCAGCCCGACGTGCAGGCGGCTGCGGCGCAGCTGCGCCAGGCCTATCTCAACAACGCCCGTGCCGGCATCGTTGCGCCGGTCACCGGTTATGTCGCACGTCGCTCGGTGCAGGTCGGCCAGCGCGTGCAGCCGGGTGCCGCCTTGATGGCGGTGGTGCCGGCCGAGCAGATGTGGGTGGATGCGAACTTCAAGGAAACCCAGCTGCGGCACATGCGCCTGGGCCAGGAAGTGGAGCTGCGCTCTGACCTGTACGGTGGCGACGTCACCTACAAGGGCCACATCACCAATCTCGGCCTGGGTACCGGCTCGGCGTTCTCGCTGCTGCCGGCGCAGAACGCCAGCGGCAACTGGATCAAGATCGTGCAGCGGGTGCCGGTGCGCATCGCCGTCGATGCCAAGCAGCTTGCCGAGCATCCGCTGCGCCTGGGCCTGTCGATGAAGGCCGAGGTCAACCTGCACGATCAGAAGGGTACGGTGCTGCCGGCCGATGCGGCCAAGGGTACGGTGTACGGCACGCAGGTCTATGCCAAGCAGCTGCACGATGCCGACGCGCTGATTCACAGCATCATCCAGGACAACCTGCCGCAGTCCGCGCGCGCCAGCTGAGGTCACCATGTCCGCTCAAGCTCCCACGGCGCCGGCCACCACGGTCGGCGCAGGGCCAGCCAATGTTGCGTTGTGCACGGCCGGCCTGGCGCTGGCCTCGTTCATGCAGGTGCTGGATACCACCATCGCCAACGTCTCGTTGCCGACGATAGCCGGCAACCTTGGTGCCAGCTCGCAGCAGGCGACCTGGGTCATCACTTCGTTCGCAGTCAGCACCGCGATTGCCTTGCCGCTGACCGGTTGGTTGAGCCGCCGCTTCGGTGAAGTGAAACTCTTCATCTGGGCGACCATCGCGTTCTCGATCGCTTCCTTGTTGTGCGGCATCGCCCAGAGCATGGGCATGCTGGTGGTGTCGCGCGCGCTGCAGGGCTTCGTGGCTGGGCCGATGTACCCGATCACCCAGTCGCTGCTGGTATCGATCTATCCACGGGAGAAACGCGGGCAGGCACTGGCCTTGCTGGCGATGATCACCGTGGTGGCGCCGATTGCCGGTCCCATCCTCGGTGGCTGGATTACCGACAACTACAGCTGGGAATGGATCTTCCTGATCAATGTGCCGCTGGGTGTGATCGCCGCGGCGGTTGTTGGCAGCCAGCTGCGCCATCGCGTTGAAACCACCGAACGACCGAAGATGGATTACGTCGGCCTGGTCACCTTGGTGATCGGCGTCGGCTGCCTGCAGCTGATGCTGGACCTGGGCAACGAGGAAGACTGGTTCAACTCGACCAAGATCGTGGTGCTGACCTGCATTGCTGTGGTGATGCTGGCGGTGTTCGTGATCTGGGAGCTGACCGACAAGGACCCGATCGTCGACCTGAAGCTGCTGCGGCATCGTAACTTCCGCGCCGGTACCTTGGCGATGATCGTTGGCTACGCCGCGTTCTTCTCGGTGGCCTTGATGATCCCTCAATGGTTGCAGCGCGACATGGGCTACACCGCGATCTGGGCCGGTCTGGCTACAGCGCCATTGGGCATCCTGCCGATCATGGTGGCGCCGGTGCTGGGCAAGTTTGGCCACAAGGTGGACATGCGCTATCTGGCGACGATTGCATTCTTCGTGTTGTCGATGACCAGTTTCATGCGTTCGGGTTTCAATCTGCAGGTCAACTTCGAGCACGTTGCTGGTGTGCAGTTGCTGATGGGTGTTGGGTTGGCGCTGTTCTTCATGCCGGTGCTGCAGATCCTGCTGTCCGATCTTGATGGCCGCGAGATCGCCGCCGGCTCCGGCCTGGCGACCTTCCTGCGTACCTTGGCGGGTAGCTTCGCGGCGTCGCTGACCACCTGGTTGTGGGCGCGTCGTACCCAGCAGCACCATGCTGATCTGACCGAACACGTGTCCCTGTACGATCCGGGCATGCATCAGCAGGTGACGGCCATGGGGCAGGGCGACCTGCAACACGGTGCAGCGGTGCTCAACGAGATGATCAATCACCAGGCCTCGCAGATGGGCTTCAACGATATTTTCCTGCTGCTGGGTTGGGTGTTCCTGTTGATCATCGGCCTGGTGTGGCTGGCCAAGCCGCCGTTTGGTGCGGGAGCGGGTGCGGCATCGGCAGGCGGGCATTAGCCGTTGCTTGTGGGAGCGGCGTAAGCCGCGAAGCTGGTATCAATCGATCAACAGCGAAGCCCCCCAAACCCAGGGTTTCGGGCATGGCTTTTTTTAATTGGGGGGGGGCGCCGGCGGCGCGGGGGGGTGGGGGGAAAAGGGAGCGCCGCGCGCCGCCCGGCCAGCTGAG